>JAYUQJ010000448.1:0-23411 GCA_043756825.1 Betaproteobacteria bacterium
CAGCGCCGCATGGTGATGGCCAGCTTCGACCCCGGCCATGTCAAGCGCTACTTCCCGGCGCTGCTGAAGGTGGCCGACCGGCTGGCCGGCCGCTGGGCCCGGGCGGCGCAGGCCGGTGCCGACATCGACCTGCAGGCCGACCTGATGCGCTACACGGTGGACACCATCGCCGGCCTGGCCTTCGGCTCGGAGGTGAACACGCTGGAGTCCGACGGCGACGTGATCCAGCAGCACCTGGACAAGATCTTCCCGGCGCTGCACCGGCGCATGTTCGCGATCGTGCCGACCTGGCGCCTGGTACGCACCGCCGCCGACAGGGGCCTGGCCCACAGCGTGGCCGAGGTGCGCACCGCGGTGGACGGCTTCGTGGCCCAGGCCCGCGCGCGCATGGCAGCCGACCCCGCGCTGCGCGACAAGCCGCGCAACCTGCTGGAGGCGATGCTGGCCGCGGCCGACGCCCCCGACAGCGGCATCAGCGACATCAATGTAGCGGGCAATGTGTTCGGCATGCTGCTGGCCGGCGAGGACACCACCGCCAACACCCTGGCCTGGATGATCCACCTGCTGTGGACCACCCCGCTGGCCCTGGCCCGCGCCACCGAGGAGGTGCGCCGCGTGCTGGGCAGCGGCAACGCCGCCATCACGCTGGAGCAGATGGACAAGCTGGACTATGTGGAGGCCTGCGCCCACGAGACCATGCGCCTGAAGCCGGTGGCGCCCATCAACAGCGTGCAGGCACTGCAAGCGACGGTGCTGGGCGATGTGCAGGTGCCGGCCGGCACGCTGGTGATCTGCCTGACGCGGCGCGACAGTGTCAGCGACGCCCATGTGCCGCAGGCCGGCCAGTTCCAGCCCGAGCGCTGGCTGCCCGGCCCCAACGGCGCGGCCGCGCAGATGGCCAGCCTGGCCAAACGCACGTCCATGCCCTTTGGCGCCGGGCCGCGCATCTGCCCGGGCCGCTACCTGGCGCTGCTGGAGATGAAGGTGGCCATCGCCACGCTGCTGGGTCGCTTCGACATCGACGGCGTGCGCACCCCTGACGGCCAGGCCCCGGCCGAGCGCCTGGCCTTCACGATGACGCCGATGGGGCTGCGCATGCGGCTGCGACAGCGGGGCAGCGCCGTGGCGTGAGGCTTTGCCGGATCACGCTCCGTCCAGCCGTCAGGCCGGCGCGGGCACCTGGCGCGGCGCCAGCGAATGGGCGATCAAGCCCTGCGCGGCCCAGTAGCTGGCCAGGATCCACAGCCCGCTGGCCGACAACGGCGTGTGGAACTTGTTGATGGCCAGCAGGGCGTCCGATGTGAGGAAGAGCAGCCCGCCCAGCGCCGCGCCGCGGGCCAGGGCATCGCCCGGCGCCGCAGCGCGCCACCAGCAGGCGGTCTGCGCGGCCATGGCTGCCAGGCACAGCACATAGGCGGCCACCGGCAGGCGCAGGCCGCCCGGCACGCCCGGCCACAGCAGCGCCAGCACCCCGGCGGCCAACAGCGCATAGCCGGCATAGGCCGCCGGCCAGGCCGCCAGCCGCACGCCGCGGGTGAAGGCCCACAGGTAGGCCAGGTGGGCCAGCAAGAAGGCCACCAGCCCCGGCAGGAAGCCCTCGCGCGGCCACAGCAGTGCCACATCGCCCACCCACGACAGGGCCAGCCCGGCAAGCAGCGCCCGGCGCCGCGCATCGCCCGGCTGGCCGCGGCCGGCGGCATGGGCGATCACCAGCGCGGTGGTCAGCGCCTTGAGCAAGGCATAGGGCAACCAGGCCGCCGGCCACGCCAGCTGGCTGGCGATGGCCAGCGCGGCCGACAGGCCGAAGGCGATCAGCAGCGCCGGCATCGCCGGTGCCGCCCTACCAGGCGCCGACATTGGGCATCGATGCCCAGGGCTCGGCCGGCGCCAGCGGGCTGCCGGCCTGCAGCAGTTCGATCGAGATGCCGTCGGGCGAGCGCACGAAGGCCATGCGGCCGTCGCGCGGCGGCCGGTTGATGGTGACGCCATGGTCGGCCAGGCGCTGGCAGGCGGCGTGGATGTCGTCTACCGCATAGGCCAGGTGGCCGAAGTTGCGGCCGCCGGTATAGGCCTCCGGGTCCCAGTTGTGGGTCAGCTCCACCTGCGCCGACCCGTCCCCCGGCGCCGCCAGGAAGACCAGGGTGAAGCGGCCGGCGGGCACGTCCTTGCGCGAGACTACGCGCAGACCCAGGGCGTCGACATAGAAGCGCAGCGAGGCGTCGATATCGGTGACGCGCACCATCGTGTGTAAATAAGACAGCATTTGCTTGGTTCCGGCGTTGTTGCCAGGCCTGCGGTTTCTTTGGAAGTCTCGTCGTGACGAGCAGGGGGATCGGAGTGTGGGGGAAGGACTGTCTGCGCATGACTCTCCGCTTGTCCGGCTGTGCCGTGGACCGCCCTTGGCTGGCTCTAAAGCATCCCGGACCTGGGTGCCGGATCTCCGTCGTGAGCCCCAGCCCTGCCGATGGCTGACGATGCACTGTCGCCCGTCCAGCCCCGACGGATTATCCCTGGCCAGTGCTGCGTCAACCCATCACGAGCCGTCCTCCTGCGCCAGGCGCAGTCTCGCAACGGCCATTTCCCTGCAGTGGAGCGCAAGCCGACGGGCAGCCTGATGGCCGCTGATCAGATCCAGTGCAGTGTTTGATGCTGTGAGCAATTCAGGAAGACCGATGGATTTGCCCCTGCAGCCAGGCGCACACCGCAGACAGGCCCTGGGGCGTGGCGAGGATGGGCAACGCGCCAGAGTGGCATAGACGCGGTTCTGGGTTGCGAACAGCCTCAACACTGCACCCGCCTCTTGCGCGCGACCCGCGGGGGTTCGATGCGATCTCACATGCTGTCACCGCCAGCCGCCCGCGGCACTGACGCCCAGGGCCGCACCGCCCAGACCACCCACCGCAGTCAGCGCTGTCGGGCAAGGGTGGGGCCACTGCCGCTTCGTGACACGGCAGGGGCCGGATTCAACGTGATGCCTCCAAGGCCGTCACTTGCGGTGGTCGCCGACGGGCTGGACGCTTCACCGTGGCAGCAGGCACCGGCAAACATGAAGGGATATTCAAGGGCGGGGGCAGCGCGCAAGCAGGACGGGCGCCACCTTATAGGGAAATCCCTCATGTTTGAGGCCGACGCCTCTTCTATTCTCTGGATACAGAGTTCAGAATACAACTGCACGGAGCCGATCCATGAATACACCCCGGGATAAATTTGATACCCCTGCCAGCACAGGCACCCCCGCCATCAAGAAGCTCACCCCCTTCGGTGGCTACTTCACCAACAAGGCACCCGGTCACGACACAGAGCTGACCGAAGTCGGGCCAGGCACGCCGACGGGCGAATACATGCGCCGCTTCTGGCACCCGGTGTGCATGACGCTGGAGCTGACCGACACGCCCCGCTTCCTCAAGATCCTGGGCGAGGAACTGGTCTGCTTCCGCGATGGCAGTGGCCACATCGGCCTGCTGCATGCCCACTGCGTGCACCGGGGCGCTTCGCTGGAGTACGGCAAGATCCTGCAGCACGGCATCTCGTGCTGCTACCACGGCATGGTCTTCGACATCGATGGCACCTGCCTGCGCGTGCCTTTCCCCGAAGGCGAGGAGGAGGAAGGCGAGCGCTACCGTTGCTCGATCCGCCAGGGCGCCTACAAGACGATCGAGCACCACGGCCTGGTCTTCGCCTACATGGGCCCGCCCGATCAGGAGCCCCCGTTCCCCGAGTGGGAGGGCAACTTCACCGTGGCTGAAGGCGACGAGCTGGTGCCCTACAGCAACTTCCAGCACTGCAACTGGCTGCAGGTGCAGGACAACTCGGCGGACAACTACCACACCATGGCGCTGCACGCCAAGATCCAGGTCACCGGCGAGCACTACCAGGGCACCACTTTCGACGAAGTCGGGGCGGCGTCGATGGAAGTGCCACCCGACATGCAGTTCGTGCCGATCCACGGAGGCCGCGGCCTGGCCTGCTCGGGCGCACGTCGATCCGACGACAAGCACATGTACATCCGCGTCCAGCACCAGGTGCTGCCGAACCTCAGCCTGCACGCCTACACCTCGGAAGACGGCTTCCAGAAGAAACTGTTCGGCCGCTTTCACATGATCCGCTGGACGGTGCCGGTGGACGACGTCAACACCAAGATGATGGGCTGGCGCGTCATGGGCCCGGGCATCGACACCCGCGGCGTGGGCGACAAGCGCCTGGTGGGCTACGAAACCATCGACTTTCTCGAAGGCCAGGTCGCCTTGCGCCGGCCCGAGCGCTTCGGCAAGTTCAAGCTGGAAGACATTCCGCCCATTCCGAGCGACCACCGCGCACGCGCCAACTACAAGGACTGCCAGTACGCCCCCGGCGACTACGAGGCGATCATCAGCCAGCGACCGGTCGCGATCCACGCGCTGGAGAATCCGACCAAATTCGACGCCGGCCTCTACATGTTCCGCAAACTGCTGCGCGACGCCGTGCGCGGCACCAACCCCAAGGCCAGCCCCGAACAGTTCGCGGCCTGGCTGCGCGACTGTGGCGGTGAGCCCAACAGCTATTGCTCCGGCAATGTGTTCGACCTGCCCCTGGGCCGGACCAAGGAAGAGGAAGTTGTGCTGCGCCGCCATCTGGCTCGCCAGGTGGTGACGATCCTGACCGAATCCGATGGCCTGAAAGGCACCGAGCGCGACGCCTTCGTGAAGGCCCGGCTCGAGGCCCTGCAGCAAGACGTTCTGGCACGGCGGGCGGCATGAATGGGCCACTGCCGCAAGGCGTCAGCGAGTTCGAAGCCGCGATCCTGCCGTTGCTGAGGCTGCGGGTGCAAGCCATTCGCATGCAGGCCGATGGCGTTCACGCTTTCGAACTGGTCGACCCGGACGGCGCCGAGTTGCCGCCGGCAAGCGCCGGTGCCCATGTCGACGTGCATCTGCAAGGCGGCCTGATGCGGTCCTACTCGCTGGCCGGCGACCCCGCCGACAGCGCCGCCTGGACGCTTGGCGTGCTGCGCGAAGTCAATGGACGGGGCGGCTCACGGGCCATGCACGACAGCCTGCGGGTTGGCGAGTTGCTGACGGTCAGCCGACCACGCAACGCGTTTGCCCTGGTGCCGGGCGCCGTGCACACGGTGCTGCTGGCCGGCGGCATCGGCATCACACCGCTCAAGGCCATGGCCCACACGCTGACCGCCCAGGGACGTTCCTTCGAATTGCACTACTGCGCGCGCAGCCTGCGCAACGTCGCCTTTGCCGCCGAGTTGCGGGCGCTGGTGTCGCCAGACAGGCTCCACTTCCATTTCGACAACGGCGTGCCCGGTCAAGGCCTGGATATCGCCAGCCTTCTCAAGGCGCAAGCGGACGGCGCCCATCTGTACTACTGCGGCCCCGGCGGCTTCATGAAGGCGTGCGCCGAGGCCAGCACCCACTGGGCGCCGGGCAGCGTGCATTTCGAACACTTCAAGCCCCCTGAGCCGCCACCCAAGGCCGCCCCGGATGCAAGCTTCGAAGTGCGGCTCGCCCGGCGTGGCATCACGCTGCCGGTATTGCCCGAGCAAACCATCGTCCGGGCCATCGAACTCGCCGGCCTTCGGGTGCCCACGTCCTGCCTGTCGGGATTGTGTGGCTCCTGCAAAGTCGACTACCTCGAGGGCGACGTGGAACACAACGACTACATCCTCAGCGACGAAGAAAAAACGCGCTGTCTCACGCTCTGCGTTTCACGGTCGCGCAGCCCGCTGCTCGTGCTCGACCTCTGAGAGACTGAGACCTCAACCCCGTCCTCGCTGGAGAACCCCATGCTCGACAAAGTCAAGAAAGTCTCCCTCTATCAACCGACCCAAGCGGGCCTGATCTACCCGGAGGTCCCCGAGTTCGACAACGTCGAAGCGGAACGCCTTCACCGCAAGCAGCGGCTGGTGGCCGCGTGTCGTGCGTTTGCCCTGGAGGGTCTGGACTATGGTTTTGCGGGTCACCTGACCATTCGGGATCCGGAGCACCCCGAGTTGTACTGGACCAACCCGATGTGTGTTCACTTCGCCCAGGTCAAGTTGTCCAACCTGATCCTGGCAGACCACAAAGGCCGCGTCGTCGAGGGCAGGCATGCCATCAACCGCGCTGGATTCGTGCTGCATGCGGCAGTGCATGAGGCGCACCCGGACATCATTGCGATGTGCCATGCCCACACGGTCTACGGCACCGCCTTCGCTGCACTGGGGCGGCCACTGGATCCGATTTCGCAGGATGCCGCGGCCTTCTTCGAGGACCACGTGGTGATCAAGGACGAAGCAGGCCAGGTGGCTGTCGAAGAAAGTGCCGGGCTGGCCGTTTGCGACTGGTTCAAGGGCGTCAAGGCGGCCATCCACCAAAACCACGGCCTGCTCACCGCAAGCCGACACAGCATCGAGGCCGCAGCCTTTTGGTTCATCGCCCTGGAGCGTTGCTGCCGCCAGCAGTTGCTCGTCGAAGCCACCGGGCACAAGCCTGTGCTGGTGTCGCCCGAGCGCTCACGCTACAGCCGCGAGCACGTCGGCTCCGAGTACATTGGCTGGCTGCATTTCCAGCCGATCTACGAGCACCTGGCGGCCACCCAGCCGGACATGTTCGACTAGATGCGAGACGCTCGCGGCGCTGCGCGGTTCTGTACGCTGTACGCAACCATCAACCTGTAGGCCTGGCATGCGTTTGCAACTTGAAAGTCTCCCCACCCGCAGCGACTTCGTCGAGACTGTCTACAACGTGCTTGTCCATGCCATCACCGACGGCTCGTTGGCGCCGGGCGAGCGGATCACCCAGGAGGAGATTGCGGAGCAGTTGCATGTGTCCCGCTCGCCGGTCCTGCAGGCGCTGCGCCTGCTGAAGAAGGATGGCCTGATCGAGGACGCGCCCGGCCGAGGCGTGCAGGTCGCGCCACTCGACCCGGAGTGGGTGGGCCGCCTCTATGAAGTCCGGGGTGCGCTCGATGCCCTGGCAGCGCGCCTGGCGGCTCAAGCACGCGTCAGCCTCGATCCGACGCTGATCGAGCAAGGGAGACTGGTTTCCGAAAGCGGCGATCTCAGGCGCGTGATCGACGCCGATTTCGCCTTCCATTACGCGATCTACGCGGCTTCGGGCAACCCGCTGATTGCGGAGAACGCGAACCGTTACTGGGTCCACTTGCGGCGGGTGATGGGTGCGGTTCACCGCTGGTCCCACCAACGCTCGGCCCTCTGGGACGAGCACCAGTCGATTGCCGACGCGATCGCGAGCGGCGACGCAGACCAGGCGGTGTTGCTGACGGAACAACACATCACGCGCGCCAAAACCAATCTCGTGCGCCAGCTCAAGGACAAGCTGGCGCACGACTTGGCCGCTGCCTAGCACCCACGGCCCTGGGGGTGATCGGCCGCGCTGGCGCTTGGCCGACTGCCGCGCCGGGCATCCAAGCGGTCAGACCGGCTTGGGCGCCGCCGCCACCTTGACCGACAGCTCGGCGCGCAAGCGCTTCAGGCGCTCGCGCGGGTCTTCCTTGGTGCTGGTCTCGTGCAACTTCATCTCACCGATGAAGCGGCTGGGGATGCCCTGCACCGTGTCGCGGCCCTTCTTGCGCCGGCGCAGCGTGCTCACCACCAGGGTGCTGCGGGCCCGGGTGATGCCCACGTACATCAGCCGGCGCTCTTCTTCCAGGCGTTGGGCGGTCATTTCCTCGGCATCGGCCTTGAAGGGCAGCAGGCCTTCATTGACACCCACCAGCATCACATGCGGCCATTCCAGGCCCTTGCTGGCATGCAGGGTGGACAGGGTGACCACGTCCTGATCCTGGTCACGCTCGGCCAGGCTGATGATCACGCTGATGGTCTGCGCCACCTGCAGCACGGTCTGCCGCTCGCCCTCGATCACGCCGCCCTCGCTGCGCAGCTCACCGCCGCAGCGGCGCGCCATCCAGGCGATGAAGTCCAGCACATTGGTCCAGCGGTTGGCGGCGAGCTTCTCGCTGTCCTCGCTGTCGTAGAGGTGCTGCTCGTAGCCGATGTCCTTGAGCCAGCCCAGCAGCAAGGCCTTGGCATCCTCGGCGCCGCTGCTGCGGTCGGCCCGGAACTGCAGGTCGTTGATGGCGCGGCCGAACTCGTGCAGCGCATCCAGCGCCTTGCCGGGCATTTGCGTGGCCAGGCTCTTGCTGAACAGGGCCTCGAACAGGCTGACCTTCCACCTGGCCGAGAACTCGCCCAGCTTGCCCAGCGTGGTGTGGCCAATGCCGCGCTTGGGCGTGGTGATGGCGCGCAGGAAGGCCGGGTCGTCGTCTTGATTGACCAGCAACCTGAGCCAGGCGCACAGGTCCTTGATCTCGGCCCGGTCGAAGAAGCTCTGCCCGCCCGACACCTTGTAGGGGATGCCGGCGATGCGCAGCTTCTGCTCGAACACCCGGGCCAGGTGGTTGGCGCGGTAGAGGATGGCGAAATCGCCGTACTTGACCTGGCCGCTGCCGCGGTCATCGGCCTGCGCGCCACCTTGCTCCCGCAGGCCCCGGATGAAAGCCACCGCCCGCTCGGCCTCATGCTCCTCGCCGTCGCATTCCAGCAGGCGCACCGGGTCGCCATCGCCGAACTCGCTCCACAGCTTCTTCTCGAAGAGCTTGGGGTTGCCGGCGATCACGTTGTTGGCCGCCCGCAGGATGTTGCCGGTGGAGCGGTAGTTCTGCTCCAGCGGGATCACCTTCAGGTCGGGCCAGTCCTGCGGCAGGCGCTTCAGGTTGGCCAGGGTGGCGCCGCGCCAGCCGTAGATGCTCTGGTCGTCGTCGCCGACCGCCGTGAACAGGCCGCGCCGGCGCGGGTCGACGTGGCTGACCAGGGCCTTGAGCAGCTCGTACTGCACCGCATTGGTGTCCTGGTATTCATCGACCAGCACATGGCGGAACTGGCCCTGCCACTTGGCGCGGGCCTCGTCGTCGCGCTGCAGCAGCTTGAGCGGCAGGCTGATCAAGTCGTCGAAATCCACCGCCTGGTAGGCCGCCAGGCGCTCTTCATACAGCTTCATCACCCGGGCCGCCACCTGCTCGTCGGCGTCCTTGGCGGCGGCGGCGGCCTGGTCGCTGGACAGGCCCTGGTTCTTCCACAGGCTGATGGTCCATTGCCACTGGCGGGCTTGCTTGTTGTCGGTGGCGCCACCGGCGTCGCGCAGCACGCCCATCACGTCGTCGCTGTCCAGGATCGAATACTTCGCCTTCAGGCCCACCCGGGTGCCGTCCTCGCGCAGCATGCGCACCCCCAGGCTGTGGAAGGTGCTGACCGCCAGGTCCTTGGCCGCCTTGCCGCCGATCAGGGCCTTGGCCCGCTCGCGCATCTCTTGCGCGGCCTTGTTGGTGAAGGTGATGGCCGCGATCTCCCGGGGCGCCAGCCCGGCCTGCAGCAGGCGCGCGATCTTGTGCACGATCACCCGCGTCTTGCCCGAGCCGGCGCCGGCCAGCACCAGGCAGGGGCCGGACAGGTGGTGCACGGCCTGCAGTTGCGCGGGGTTGAGGGTGGTGGTGGGGGCGGCGGCGGCGGCCATCGGGGACAGGGCAGGCGGTTGCGGTCCACGAAGGCGGGCTGGCAGGGGGGCGGATGATAGCCGGCTGTCCTGGCCCGCCAGCGCGCGGCAGGCCTGCGCCCGCTGGGGCACCGTTCTGCGGCGGCGCGGCGCCAGGCCCGGCAGGCCGAGTACCAGCAAGGCGGCAGCCAGCGCAGGGCGGGCGATGGGTTGGCGTTGGGGTGGCGTTGGGGTGGCGAGGCAGGCGAGGCAGGCAGTCCGGCATGCAATGCGCCCGAAAACGGGCCAAGGCACCAGCGACCTTGGCTATGCTGGGCATCATCCGCGATAGGCCCGAAAAAAGGAGCCCCCATGTGGCGCGATGACGATGAGCTGTTCGCACTGATGCGTGCCCGGCTGTTCCCGGCGGTGGTCGGCGACATCCTGGACACCCTGGGCCTGCAGAAGCAGTTTCTCAGCCCCGGCATCCGGCCGCTGGCCAGCCCGATGGTGGTGATCGGCCGGGCCATGCCGGTGCTGGAGGCCAACTGCTTTGCGGCCAGCGAACCGGCCGGCCAGCTGCCGCTGAGCCGCCAGCCCTTCGGCCTGATGTTCCAGGCGCTGGACGATCTGCGCGCCCATGAGGTTTATGTGGCCACCGGCTGCGCGCCGCAGTTCGCGCTGTGGGGCGGGCTGATGACCACCCGCGCCCTGCACCTCAAGGCCGCCGGCGCGGTGCTGGACGGCTACTCGCGCGACACACCCGAGGTGCTGCAATCGGGGCTGCCGGTGTTCTCCTACGGCGGTTATGCGCAGGACCAGGGTCCGCGTGGCAAGGTGGTGGACTACCGCGTGGCGGTGGAGATCAACGGCGTGCGCATCCAGCCGGGCGACATCGTGTTCGGCGACCTCGACGGGGTGCTGGTGATCCCGCGCCAGGCCGAGGATCAAGCCATTCGCCTGGCCCTGGAGAAAGTCAGCGCCGAGAGCCAGGTGCGTCTGGCCATCGAGCGCGGCATGAGCACGGTAGAGGCCTTCAAGACCTTCGGCGTGATGTGAAGCAGCGCCCGCTGGCGCGCTGCGCTGGCGGCCGGCACCGTGCCGCCGGCCCGATGCCTGCGCGCCTGCCAGCCCAGGTTGCGCCAGCGCCAGGGCTGGCACGGATACTCCCTTCCCAAGATGCAAGCGATCCTGGCTGTCACTGTCCCCTTCTTTGCGCTGGTGCTGGCGGGCTGGCTGGCGGCGCGCCAGGGGGTGTTGCCCGAGACCGCGATCCCGGGCCTGAATGCCTATGTGCTGTATTTTTCGCTGCCCTGCCTGTTGCTGCGCTTCGGCATGGGCGCGCCGGTACTGGACTTGCTCAACCCTTGGCTGCTGACGGTCTACCTGCTGTGCGCGCTGCTGCTGGTCTTCTTCACCATCGCGGTGTCGCTGGATGCCGAGGTGGGGCTGAAGGACGCCGCTTTCGGCGCCATGGTGGCGGCATTTCCCAACACCGGCTTCATGGGCGTGCCGCTGCTGGTGGCCCTGCTCGGCCCGGCCGCGGCCGGGCCGTTGATCTGCATCATCCTGGCCGATCTGTTCGTCACCAGCTCCCTGTGCATCGCCCTGTCGCAGTTGCAAGGCAGCGGCGAAGCCGGCGCCCGCAAGGCCGCGCTGCGGGCGGTGCGCGGCGCCTTGTCCAACCCCCTGCCCTGGGCCATCGCGCTCGGCGCGGGCCTGTCGGCGGCGCAGCTGCGCCTGTCCGGCCCGGTGGATACCGTTGTGCGCATGCTGGCCGATTCCGCCAGCCCGGTGGCGCTGTTCACCATCGGCGCCGTGCTGTGGCGCGCCGGGGTGCACGCCCACAACCGCACGCCGGTGCGCCGCTACCTGCCGATCGCGCTGATCAAGCTGCTGCTCCACCCCTTGCTGGTGCTGGCGATCGGCTCGGCCGCGCGTGGCCTGGGGGTGCCGATCACGGCCTTCCAGCTGACCGTGATCACCCTGGGCGCAGCCCTGCCCAGCGCCAGCAATGTGTCCTTGCTGACCGAGCGCTACGGCGCCGATTCGGGCCGCATCGCCCGCGTCATCATGGCCAGCACCGTGTTGGCCTTTGTCAGCTTCACCGGTCTGGCCTGGTTGTTCGGGGCGCCGCCGGGGTGACGGGCGCGGTCAGGCGGCGCGGCCCAGCCAGTGGCGCACGGCGCCTGCAGGCACGTCGGCCTCGTCGTGCGTCACCAGCACGCAGGGGATGCGATGCTCGCGCAACTGGGCGAACACGAACTCGCGCACCGCTTGACGCAAGGGCAGGTCCAGGCGCGAAAACGGCTCGTCGAGCAGCAAGGCACCCGGCCTGGCCAGCAGGGCCCGCAGCAAGGCCACCCGGGCCCGCTGGCCACCGGACAAGGTATGCGGCCGACGCGCGCCAAAGCCTGCCAGGCCGGCTTGTGCCAGCGCCTGCTCGGCCTGCTCGCGCCTGGCCTGGGCGGCGCCCGCCGGCAGGGCAAACAACAGGTTTTGCAGCACCGTGAAATGCGGGAACAACAGGTCGTCCTGGAACAGCAGGCCGAGCCGCCTTGCCTCGGTGGGCAGGCCGTGCACCGGCCGGCCGTCCAGCCAGACCTGGCCCTCGCCCCGCAGGCCCGACCCGAGCATGCCGCACAGGTGCGCCAGCAGCGATGACTTGCCGCTGCCGCTGGGGCCCATCAAGACCAGCACTTCGCCAGGCCCCACGCTGGCATCCAGCCGGTCCACCAGCAAGTGATCGCCCAGCCACAGCCGCAGGCCTTGCAGTTGCAGGCTCATGGCTGGCCCGTCGCAGCGCCAAGGCGCCGCGCCTGCCAGCGGCCCAGCGTCGCAGCCGCCCCAAACACCAGGGCCGGCAGCAAGGCTTGCAGCAGTGCGAAGGCGGCCACCCGGTCACGCTGGCCGCCGGAGGCCAGGGTCAGGGCCTCGGTGGTGACGGTGGCCCACAGCCCGCCACCCACCATCTGGGTAACCAGGAACTGCGCCACGCTCACCGCAAATGCCACTGCAAAGGCTGCGGCCAGGGGCGCCAGCAGCATCGGCCACTTCACCTGCCACAAGAACGCCGCGCCACCGCGGCCCAGCGCACGCGCCACCTGCCGGTAGCGCGGGTCGAAGGCCCGGTGGGCCGGCGCCAGCGCCACCCAGGCATAGGGCACGGTGTAGAGCAGATGGGCCAAGCCGACGCCGGCCCAGTGCCCGTCCAGCCCCCAGGGCAACAAGGCCGCGTACAGGCCGCTGGCCAGCAGCACGCCGGGCCACCACAGCGGCACGAACACCAGCGGCGCGACCCGTGCATCCCAGTGGGGCGGGCTGCTCTCCAGCCAGGCCAATGCCAGGGCCACGCCGCCTGCCGCACTGGCCAGCGCCAGGCCTACCGTCACGCCCAGCGTGTGCGCACTGCCCGCCACCGCCTGCCAGGCCTGCCAACCCAGGCGCTGCGGCCACAGCGCCGGAAAGGGCCACCAGGCCATCACCGACACGGCCAGCAGCATCAGCAGTACGGCGCCATAAAGGATGCCCAGGCCGCCCAGCAGCCAGCGGGCAGGGTCTGCCGCGTTGCCGCGCGCTGGCCGGTCGCCCCGGGTGGCACGCTGCAGCCAGGGCCGGCGGCCGGTGCGCCAGGCCAAGGTCGCCAGGGCCATGCCAGCGACCACGCCAAGCGCCAGCAGCACTGCGGCCGCCGCCCCCACCCGCTGGCGCGCCGGCTCGGCCTCCTGCAGCCAGGCCCAGGCCAGCATGGCCAGCGTGGGCGGCCGCGCCGGGCCCAGCACCAGCGCCATGTCCACGACCGTCAGCGCATAGGCCCACACCGCCGCCAGCGGCCAGGCCAGTTGCGGCAGCAACTGGGGCCAGATCACCCGCCACCAAAGGGTGACCGTGCCGTAGCCCAGGCTGCGCCCACATTGAATTTGCTGCCGAAGCAGCGCAGCCTGTTCGGTGCGGGCCAGCAAGGCCATCACGCACCACAGCAGAAAGGGCAACTCCTTGGCGGCCAGCGCCAGCGCAAGCCCCAGGCCCCAGGGGTCCTGCACGCTGGCCACGTCGGGCGGCGAGGTCCAGCCCCAGGCCGGCGCAATCAAGCGCGCGGGCAGGCCGCTGGGCATCAGCCACAGGCCCACGCCGATGGCAAACGCCGCGTGCGGCACCGCCAGCACCGGGCCCAGCGCCTGCTGCAGCGCCGACCAGGCCGGGTGGCCCTGCAGGTGCGGCACACCCCACAGCAGCCCGGCCAGGGACAGCCCGGTTGCCAGCCCGGCCACACCCAGGCTGAGACCCAGCGCACGCGGCAGGGCGGGTTCGTCGAACAAGGACCGCCAGGCCTGCGGGTCCAGTGCCTGCGCCAGGCCTTGCACCAGCGCGGCCGCCAGCGGCAACACGAACAGCGCCGCCACCAGGGCCCAGGTCAGGCTGCGCGCTGCGGCCCCCTGGGCCTGCTGCGCCCTCATTGCGCGTATCGGCGCTGCCACTCCCGCTCGATCACCGCCACCCAGGACGCGTGCGGCTCCGGCCACACCGGCGCCGTCTGGCGCACCGTGCCCGGTGCATCGGTCTGGCTGAACAAGGACCGATCGGCCGCGCTCAGGCGCTCCAGCGCCAGCACCGTGGGGTCGCCCCAGACCCGGATGTCGGCCTTGCGCGCCTGGGCCAAAGGCGACTGCAGGAAGTTGATCGCCACCAAGGCGGCGTCGCGCGCCCCGGCATTGAAGGGAATCGCCATGAAGTGGGTGTTGCCCAGCGTGCCGCCGGCATGCTGCCAGCTGCGCACGGTCTGCGGCAGGCGGCCAGCGGCAATCTCGTTGGCGGCCTCGAAGGGGTTGAAGCTGAGGCTGATCCACAGCTCGCCGTCAGCCAGCATCTGGCGCATCGCGGCGGCCGAGACCGGAAACTGCCGGCCCTGGCGCCACAGGTGCGGATGCAGCGCATCGAGCGCTGGCCACAAGGGCGCGGTCGGGCGCAGGGCCTCGTCGGCGGCGGCCGGCGCAGGCCGCGCGAAGACCGCCCGGTCAGCGCTGACTTCCAGCAGCACCTGCTTCAGGAAGGTGCTGCCATGGAAATCTGGCGGCCGCGGATAACTGAAGCGCCCGGGCGCATTGCGCGCGAAGGCGGTCAGCGCGGCCACGCTGGCGGGCGGATCGGGCACGCGCCGGCTGTCGCCGAAGAAGGTGAGCTGGGCCATGCCCCAGGCCGCCTCGAAGCCCTGCACCGGTTCGCCGAAGTCGATCAACGTGGTCGGCTTGCCCACCCCATCCACCGCCGCAAACGCCGGCAGGCTCTCGGCGAAGGGCCCGTGCAGCAGGCCCTCGCGCTTCATCACCAGGAAGTTCTCGCCATTGATCCAGACCATGTCGGCCAGACCGTTGGCATGGCGCCCGGCCTGCTTTTCGGCGCGGATGCGGCGCACCACATCGGCGGTCTCGGCCACCTTCACATGCGCGAGCGTCACACCATGGCGCCGACGCAGCTCGGTATCGGCCCAGGCCAGGTAAGCATTGATGGTCTCGCTGCCGGCCCAGGCATGGAAGCGCACGGTCTGGCCACGCGCCGCGCGCTCGGTGGCGGCCCAGTCCAGCGGCGTGGCCGCCCCGGCCCAGGGTGACCAGGCCAGAGCCGCCAGCCACTGGGCCCAGCGTCGGCGGGAGACAGACGATTCAGCAGGCATGGCATCGAGCCCCGTAAACATGACCGCGGCAGTGTAGCGACCGGCCTTGCGCCGGCCCTGCCTGCCGGGCCAGGACCGCTGGGCGGGTGCCGTGGTCGCGCCGATCACGCCCGGTCGTGGCCGCCGGCGTGCGCCGTCGATCGCGTCGCGCCGACGTCACGCAAGGGACACCAGCGCGCCACCCGGCGGCCGGATGATGCAGCGCAATCATTGCCGCAGGATGCCGCCGGAGACCGTCGCCGCCATGCACTCGCCACAGCCACAGATCACCACCTCGCTGGAGGCGGGGGTGTTGCTGCTCACGCTCGACCGGCCCGCCAAGCTCAACGCCTATACGGCCCAGATGGGCCGCGAGCTGACGGCGGCCTTCGAGCGCGCAGACGCCGACGATGCGGTACGGGTGGTGGTGGTCACCGGCGCGGGGCGGGCTTTCTGCGCCGGGGCCGACATCTCCGACGGCGCTGCCAGCTTCGGCGACCAGGCCAAGCTGTTCGGACAGGTCCCGGGCGACGCCGACCCACCGCGCCGCAGCAGCGGCTTCATCGAGGCCATCTTCAACTGCCGCAAGCCCAGCATCGCGGCAATCAATGGTGCTGCGGTCGGTGTGGGGCTGACCCTGACCTTGCCGATGGACATCCGCCTGGGCGCCAGCGATGCACGCTTCGGCTGCGTGTTCACCCGCCGCGGCCTGGTGCCCGAGGCGGCCAGCGCCTGGTTTCTGCCGCGCATCGTGGGCCTGCCGCAAGCGCTGCGCTGGTGCCTCTCGGGCCGCTTGTTCGACGCCGCCGAGGCCAAACGCGGCGGCCTGATCGAGCCCGCCTTGGCGCCCGACGCGCTGTTGCCCAGGGCCATGGCGATCGCCCGCGAGATCGCCGACAACACCGCGCCGGTGGCCGTCGCCATCGCCCGGCAGATGCTGTGGCGCTGCTCGGCCGAGCCGCAACCCTGGGGCCTGTTGAACCTGGACACCGCGATCAACCTGCACCTGGGCGCCGGGCCCGATGTGTGCGAAGGCGTGGCGGCCTTTCTGGACAAGCGAGCGCCGGCTTTTCCAGGCCAGGTGTCGACCGACATGCCACCCCAATACCCCTGGTGGCCGCAACGATGAGCGACGACCCGGTGGCGCTGCAGGCGCGGCTGGCAGCGCTGCTGCCGCGTCTGCTGCCGGGCGTGCAGCACTGCATCGGCTTGCAGCGCCTGTCGGCCGGCGCCACGCTGCAGACCTGGTCGTTCGACGCCGTCAGTGAGGCTTGCATGCACCCGCTGATCCTGCGCCGCTCGCCTGGCGGTCTGCGCGGCCAGGAGTCGCTGAGCCTGCCGCTGGAGGCTGCGCTGGTGCAGTCGCTGGCCGGCAGTGGCGTGCCGGTGGCCGAGGTGATCTACACCCTGCAGCCGGCCGATGGCCTGGGCGACGGATTTCTGATGAGCCGCATTTCCGGCGAGACCATCGCCCGCAAGATCCAGCGCGACCCAGCCTACAGCGCGGCCCGCCAGCTGCTGGTGCGCCAACTGGGCCAGGCCGCCGGTGCCCTGCACCGGGTGCCGCTGGCCGGATTGCCCGGCCTGCCGGTGCGCGGCACGGCAGCCACGCTGGCGGCGCTGCAATTGCGCTGCCTGGCACTGCCGCAAGCCGACGCAGTGTTCGAGTTCGCCCTGCGCTGGCTGCAGCGCAACCTGCCCGCCGAGCCCGCAGCGCTGCGGCTGGTGCATGGCGACTTCCGCCTCGGCAACATCATCGTGGGGCCCGAGGGGTTGAAGGCCTTGCTGGACTGGGAGATCGCGCACCTGGGAGACCCGGCCGAGGACCTGGCCTGGGTCTGCCTGCCGCCCTGGCGCTTTGGCCAGATCAGGCAGCCGGTGGCCGGTCTCGGTCAGCGCACCGAGCTGTTTGCCGCCTGGCAGGCCGCCACCAGCGAACCGGTGGATGCCCAGCGCGTGCGCTGGTGGCAAGCCGCCGGCAGCCTGCGCTGGGGCCTGGGCTGCGCCGGCATGCGCGACTGGTTCGAGAGCGGGCGCGACGCCACGGTTGAGCGCGCCATGATTGCCCGGCGCGTTTCCGAGAACCAGATCGATCTGCTGCGCCTGCTGGATTCGGAGGACGCCTGTGCTTGACCACCCCCGCGGCCCGGCACTGCTGGACGCGGTGGCGCGGCTGCTGCGCGACGTGCTGCTGCCGCAGCTGCCGCCGAACGCCGCGTTCCAGGCCCGGGTGGCGGCCAACGCCGTTGACCTGGCGGCACGCGAGATGCGCCTGGGCCCCAGCGCCGAGGCTGCGTCTGTCGTGCGGCTGCAGGCCTTGCTGCAACACACCGGCCCCCACGACGCGCTGGAGACCGAACTGGCGCTGGCCCTGCGCAGCGGCACCCTTGACGACCAGAGCCCGGCATTGCGTGCGCATCTGTGGGCCAGCACGCTGGACAAGTTGGCGATCGACCAGCCGGGCTATGCCCCCTACCAGCGCGCGCTGCAGCAGCGCGCCGGCCCGACCGCATCACCCCAGGAGTGAGACAGCATGGACTTCAACCTTCCCGCAGAGCTCAGCGAACTGCTGACAAACATCGATCGGTTCATCGAGCGGGAGATCAACCCGCTGCAGGCCCAGGACGACAACGAGCGCTTCTTTGACCACCGCCGTGAATGGGCGCGCACCGACTTCGACAACCAGGGCCTGCCGCGCCCCGAGTGGGAGGCCCTGCTGCAGCGGGCCAAGAAAATCGCCGACCAGGCCGGTTTCTACCGCCTGAGCCTGCCCAAGGAGTTTGGGGGCCAGGAGATCGGCAACCTGTGGATGAGCGTGATCCGCGACCACCTTGCCGCCAAGGGCCTGGGCCTGTTCAACGACCTGCAGAACGAGCATTCGGTGGTGGGCAATTTCCCCATCATCGTGATGCTGCGGGACTTCGGCACGCCAGCGCAGAAGGATCAGTTCATCACCGGCCAGTTGGCGTTCGAGACCCGCATCACCTTCGGCCTGACCGAGCCCAACCACGGCAGCGACGCCACTTACATGGAAACCAGGGCCGTGCGCGAAACGCGCAAGGGGGTGGACGGCTGGTTGATCAATGGCGAGAAGATGTGGACCACGGGCATGCACACCGCCACCCACTGCGCGCTGTTTGCCCGCACCAGCGGCAAGGCCGGCGATGCCAAGGGCATCACCTGTTTCTTGACACCCTGCGACACGCCTGGGGTGAAGGTCGAAGAGTATTTGTGGACCTTCAACATGCCCACCGACCACCCGCGGGTGAGCTTTACCCAGGTGTGGGTGCCGGCCGACGCGATGTTTGGCGACGAAGGCCGCGGCCTGCCGCTGGCGCAGAGCTTCGTGCACGAGAACCGCATTCGCCAGGCTGCCAGCAGCCTGGGCGCGGCCGCCTTCTGCGTGGCCGAAAGCGTGAAATACGCGCGTCAGCGCAAGCCCTTCGGCGAGGAGCTGGCGCGCAACCAGGGCATCCAGTTCCCGCTGGTGGAGCTGGCCACGCAATGCGAAATGCTGCGCCTGTTGATCCGCAAGACCGCCTGGGAGATGGACCAGATGCCCCACCCCGAGGTGGAGAAAAAGTTGAGCGACAAGGTCTCGATGTGCAACTACTGGGCCAACCGCCTGGTGTGCGAGGCGGCTGATCGGGCCATGCAGGTGCATGGCGGCATCGGCTACAGCCGGCACAAGCCGTTCGAGCACATCTACCGCCACCATCGCCGCTACCGCATCACCGAGGGCTCGGAAGAGATTCAGATGCGCAAGGTGGCGGGCTTCCTGTTCGGCTACATGGGGCCGAACAAGTTCTGACCCGCCCGCGCCGCCTGCTGGTTTACCAGTGGCGCTGGTTTTCGACAATTGCCCGCGCCCGCGCGATCAAGCAAGGTTCGGCCGCAGACCGGCAAACAAAGCGCTGACCGACCTCGACCCCGAGGCATTTTCCCCTTGACCCGATGCACAGGAGACCTGCATGAAACTGATCAAGAAATGGATGCTGACTGCGGGGCTGTCGCTGTTGACAGCCTTCGCCACCACCCCCGCCAGCGCTCAAGAGAGCTGGAAGCTGGGCACCGCAGCCCAGCCCGGCTCGGTGCTCTACGACATCGTGATGAAGTTCATCAACGACTTCAACGCCGCGGCGGGTGCCGAGATGAAGCTGGAGTACCTGCACGTGGGCAACGAGCAGGAGATGCACCAGCAGGTGGTGCGTGGCCGCATCCAGGCCGGCGCATCGTCGTTTGCGGGTGGGTCCATCCTGGTGCCCGAGGCCGCGGTCTTCAACACGCCCTTCATCTGGAAGAACGACGAAGAGCGGGCCTGGGTGACCGACAACCACGGCCTGCCGATGGCCAAGAGGCTGTACGCCGAGAAGGGCCTGGCCCTGGTGCTGGTGGCGGACGTGGGCTGGAACGACATGATCTGCAAGACCGCCTGCCTCACCCCCGAAAGCCTGAAGGGCCAGAAGATGCGGGTCTCGCCGTCGCAGGCTTCACGCATCGTCTTCAAGCAACTCGGCTCCAACGGTGTGCAGATGCCGCTGACCGAGCTGTTTCCGGGCCTGCAGAGTGGCCTGGTCAATGGTGCCGACCTGCCGTTCTTGTTCTACGTGACCACGCCGGCCGCGCAGAGTGCGCCGCACTACGTGATGACGCGCCACTACCACCACCCGTCCACCTTCATCGTCAACGCGGCACTGCTCGATGGCCTGAAGCCGGCGCTGCGCGAGAAGCTGCTGAAGGCCCTGCCCGATGCCAGCTGGGCGCGCAAGCAGGTGGCCGATACCGAGGGCCCGAAGATGAAAGAGTTTGTGGCCAAGGGCGGCTTCGTGCACCAGCTCACCGACGCCCAGCGTGAGGCCTGGGCCGTGGTGATCCGCCCGGGCCAGGCCGAGATGGTGCAAGCCATCGGTGGCAAGGCCCAAGAGGTGCTGGACGCACTCAACGCCGGCAAGAAGGCCTGGGTCGCCCGGGGCGGCAAGTAGCAGCCAGCGGCCAGAGCCCCGGGAAAGCTCCGGGGCCGAATCGTCCGAAACGACGGTGGCAGCACCCCGTGCGCTTGCCATCATCGTGAGTACACCGGCCTGCGGCCTCGGGGCCGCAGGCCCCACCCTCGATCCGTTTGGAGTTGTCGATGAAGTCGCTGCTTGCGCTGTCCCTGACCTGTGTCACCCTGGCCTGTGCCAGCACTGCCGCGCTGGCCCAGAAGGCCTGGAAGGTGGGCTCGGCCGCCCAGCCCGGCACGGTGCTGCTGAGCTTTGTGGACGAGTTCGCCCAGAAGGTGGCGGCCAACACCAAGGACGAGATCAAGGTTGAACGCTTGTTCATCGGCAGCGAGCAAGAGACCGTGCAGCAGGTGGTGCGCGGCCGGCTCGAGGTGGGCAGCGTGTCGTACACCGGTGTCGCCGGGCTGATCCCCGAAGCCTCGGTCTTGAACATGCCCTACCTCTGGGCCGGTGCGGCCGAGCGTGATTACGTCACCGACAAGTTTGCGCTGCCGGTGATGAAGAAGATCTACGAAGCCAAGGGCCTGGTGATCCTGGGCCTGGGCGAGGTGGGCTGGAACGACGTGGTATGCAAAAAGGCCTGCCTGACACCCGAATCGGTCAAGGGCATGAAGGTACGCATCGCGCCGTCGGCCGCGTCCAAGATGTTCTGGACTTCGCTGGGCAGCAACGGCGTGCAGATGCCGCTGTCGGAGCTGTTTCCCGCCCTTCAAACCGGCCTGGTCGAAGGCGCCGATCTGCCGTTTCCTTATTACGTGACCACGCCCGCCGCCCAGAGTGCGCCGCACTATGTGCTCACCCAGCACCTGCACCATGGCAGCACGGTGGTGGTCAACAAGGCCGCGTGGGATGGCCTCACGGCCGCCCAGAAAAGCGCCGTGCAGGCCGCCACGCCGGATGTGGTGCGCATGCGCAAGGCGGTGGACGACGAGGTCAAGCCCAAGATGGAAGAATTCAAGAAGAAGGGCGGCTTTGTGCACGAGCTCACCGCCGCCCAGCGCGCCGAGTGGCGCAAGCTGGTGGAGCCGAATCAAGAAAAGCTGATCCAGGAGATTGGCGGCAGTGCACCCGAGTTGTGGGCGGCCATCCAGGCGGGCAAGAAGGCCTACGCCGCCAGCGGCGGCAAGTAGCGCGCCGTTGCCTCTTTGGCAGGCGGCCTGCCTGCCGCAGGCTGCTGCCACCCCCACGGCAGCCGCAGGGCGGGCCAGGCGGTGGTTGACACACAACATTCCAGGGCTTCCATGAACGCTGTCCAAAAACTGCTCAAGGTGCTGTGGTCCATCGAGGCCACGATCTGCGTGATTGCCTTTGCCGGCACCGCATTGGCACTGATGGCCGACGTGCTGGCCCGCGAATTTTTCGGCAACGGCATCTTCGGCGCCCAGCGCTTTGCGGTGTGGGCCAATGCGATCGCCGGGCTCTTGGGCTTTGCGCTGGTCACTGCCGAGCGCGGCCACCTGCGGCCGCAGTTTGCCGATGCCCTGGTGCCCAAGGCACTGGAGCCGCATGTCGAGCGGCTGGGCGAGCTGGTGTCGGCCACCATCTGTTTGGGCATGGCCTGGTTCGCGGTGCGATTTGTGATGAGCTCGGCCATGCTGGGCGAGCGCGGCATGGCGATTCCGATTCTGGTGTGGCCCATACAACTGGTATTGCCGTGGATGTTCTTTTCATCCGCCTTGCGACACCTGGCGTTTGCCCGCTGGCCCGAGCTGCGGCCCGCCCCACGTTCCGAGGTGCCGGCATGAGCTGGCTCATCCTGCTCCTGATCGTGGTGGTGCTGCTGGCGCTGCGGCAAAGCCTGGTGCTGGTGTTCGCGGTGGCCGCCGCCTACATCCATGTGTTCATCGCCAACAGCAAGCTAGAGTTTTTGCTGCAAGACTTCTGGTTCACGGTCGACCGCGAGGTGCTGCTGTCGATCCCGCTGTTCATCCTGGCCGGCAACGTGATGTCGCGCGGCTCGATCGCCCAGCGGCTGATCGGTTTCATGACCACCATCACCTCGCCCATCCCGGGCGGCATGGGCATTGCCTGCATACTGAGCTGCGCGGCGTTTGCGGCGATCAACGGCTCGTCCATCGTCACCATGCTGGCCATCGGCTCGGTGATGTACCCGGCCATGGTGTCGCGCGGCTACAGCAAGAGCTTTGCGCTGGGTGCGGTGGCCTCGGCCGGCACGCTGGGCATCATCATCCCGCCGTCGATCCCGCTGATCCTCTACGGGATCATGACCGAGACGAACATCGCGCACCTGTTCGTGGCCGGCATCGGCCCGGGGCTGCTGCTGACGCTGTTTTTTGCGACTTACTCGTTCGCCGTCAATCGCAACATCCCGCGTGAGCGCTACACCGGCGCCCAGGCCTGGACCTCGTTCACCGACGGCATCTTTGCGCTGCTGCTGCCGGTGATCATCATCGGCGGCATCTATTCGGGCTATTTCAGCCCCACCGAGTCGGCCGCGGTGGCGCTGGCCTACGCGCTGTTCATCGAGTTCTTTGTGCACAAACGCGAGAAGGCGCCTGCGGCACCGTCCGGCGGCGGCGCCTTGGCCGGCGTGAAGCACTATCTGGCCAGCCGGGCGATGAACCCGAAAGAGCTGATCGAGGTGATCCTGGAGACCACCCGCCTGCTGGCCACGCTGCTGCCCCTGCTGTGCATTGCCGGCAGCCTGAACACCATCCTGGACCACTCGGGCGTGCCCAAGCAGATGGTGCAGTTCATGGTGGGCGCGGTGCAAGACCGCTGGCTGCTGATGGTCCTGATCAACCTCCTGCTGCTGATCGTGGGCTGCCTGATGGACGTGGGCTCGGCCATCCTGATCCTGGCACCGCTGCTGATGCCGCTGGCCCAGGCCCAGGGGTTCGACCCCATCCACTTCGGCATCATCATGATCGCCAACCTGGAGATCGGCTACCTCACCCCGCCGGTGGGCCTGAACCTGATCGTGGCGATGGCCGCGTTCAAGTGTTCCTTCGGCGCCGTCTGCAGGGCCTGCGTGCCGTTCATCCTGATCATGCTGGTGTGGCTGGTGATCGTGTGCACCGTGCCGCAGTTGTCGCTGTACCTGGTGGGAAGCTAGCGGGCCGGGTCAGCGCAGTCTCTCAGATGCCCAGCGGGTCCACATCGATGGCCCAGCGCGCCAGGCCCTTGTGCTGGCGTCGCAGCCCGTGCAGCACGGGCGTCCAGTCGACCAGCAGGCGCTGCAGCTGCTGGCGTGAGGCGGCCTCCACCAGCATCTGCTGGCGCTCGATGCCGGCCACCTTGCTCACCGTGGGCGGCACCGGCGGGTAGAGCGTGACGCCG
>JAYUQJ010000449.1:0-8100 GCA_043756825.1 Betaproteobacteria bacterium
GGCCGGACATCCCAAGCGGACATCCCAAGCGGACCGCCCGGGTGGCGTTGCGCTACCGTGAGGTCGAGTTGCGCCCTCCGGCACAACACCGCACCAAGCCGCCCATCAAGCTGTGGGTGGTGCACGTCGGCGAGATTGGCCGGCCACACGACGCCAAACCGGTCGAATGGTTCTTGCTGAGCACGCGCCCCATCACGTGCGTTGAGCAGGCGCAGGATTGCTTGCGCTGGTACTGCCTGAGGTGGCGCATCGAAGACTGGCACCGCGTGCTCAAGAGCGGTTGCCGCATTGAGGCCCTGCAACACACTCGGCGATGCCGTACGCCTGACTGCGCGTTTGGGCGGCTATCTCGGCCGCCCAAACGATCCACCGCCCGGGCACCAATTGATGTGTCTCGGCTACACGCTGCTCCAGGCAATGTGCGAAGGCTATTCACTCAGGCAATGAACTTCGCGATGAAACTTGTGGGGTAAGGGCAGGGCTAGGCACTTGCCGTCGCGGCCCGACTCGCTACAGCGCAATGCTTCAATGGACGCATTCCCACAGCGACGTATTTTGTCCGTAAGGGCCAGTCTGCACAGCTGACGGATATCATCATGTCGTTGGTGCTCGCTGATGTCTTCAGGCAACAGCAGTTCAACGGGAATCAGGACGTGCCCACGCCACCTTGGCCAAAGCCCCAACCTGAGCTGCCCCCGCAACGGTAAGCGGACGAGGATCCTGTCAATCCTCTGCTCGTGTCGAATCCACTGGGAAGCTTGGCTTCCTGGGAAGGACACACGGGTCGTCTCCGCCAGCCCGGATACCGGCCAACGAGGTGGTGCGCCCCGCAAGTGGCTCGCCTTTTGCATCGGGCTGCGGGGAAGCGGCCGGGCGCGTTTGTGCATCGGTCCATTTCATGTCCATCAAGTCCCCCTGCCCGCAGGCAGCACTGCCCGTGCGCGCCCCGTTCGCGCGTCTGTCTGCCCTTTCCCTTGCTTCACTTTGCACCGCAATCTGGGTGCCTCAGGCGGCCTGGGCCCAGGCCCGGCCGGGCGCCACCGTGCTGGAGCGTGTGGTCATCACCGCCACCCGCACACCGCAGGCCCTGTCGTCGATCTTGGCCGACATTTCGGTCGTCGAGCGTGAAGAAATCCAGCGCAGCGGCGCCTTCGGCGTGGCCGACCTGCTGGCCCGGCTGCCGGGCATTGAATTTGCCCGCAACGGCGGGCCGGGCGCCACCACCAGCCTCTTCATCCGCGGCAGCGAGACTCGCCACACTGCGGTGTACATCGACGGCGTGCGCGTGGACTCGCAGTCCACCGGCGGCGCAGCCTGGGAGCAGATCCCTCTGGACCAGATCGATCGCATCGAGGTGCTGCGCGGCCCGGCGGCCGCCATGTACGGCTCGGATGCCGTAGCCGGCGTGGTGCAGCTGTTCACCAAGCGCGGCAAGGGTTCACCACGTCCTACCGCCGCGCTGACCCTGGGTTCCTACAGCACCGCCCAGGCTCAGGTGGGCGTCAGTGGTTCGGCCGATGCACTGGACTATTCGTTGTCGGCCGGCCATGGCCGCAGCGGCGGCTTCGACGCACGCACCGCCGCAGCCGCCGGGCACAACACCGACAAGGACGGCTGGAAACGCAGCTCGGTGCAGGCCCGCGTCGGGTTTGCGCTGAACCCGGCGCACCGCGTCGATGCGTCGCTGCTCGCCACCAACCTGCGCTCGGGCTACGACAGCTCGGCCACCGCCGATGACCAAAACCACCACGCCCTGCGCACCGGCAGCCTGGCCTGGGAAGGCCGCTGGAGCGCCGAATCCGCCACGCGGGCGCAGCTGGGGCAGACCAAGAGCACCTACGAGACGCAGCCCAGCTTCTACCGCACCGAAACCACACTGAAAAACTACACGGTGCAGCATGAGCAGCGCTTCGGCACCCAGTTGCTCACGGGCACGCTGGAACGGCGCGAAGACGAATTGTTCAACCCGGCCACGGCTTTTGCCGCCGATCTGCGCGGTCAGCGCCACCAGGACGCCATCGGCCTGGGCTGGCGCGGTGACTTCGGCAGCCACGGCCTGCAGGCCCACGTCCGCCACGACGAAGACAGCGAATTCGGCGGAAAAAGCACCGGCAGCCTGGCCTGGGGCTGGGCTTTCGCGCCACAGTGGCGCGCCACTGCATCTACCGCCACGTCGTTCCGCGTGCCCACGCTGTTCCAGCGCTTCAGTCAGTATGGCAACCCGGCACTGGTGCCAGAGACTGGCCGCAACGTCGAGCTGGGCCTGCGTTGGGCCGCTGCGGGCAGTGAGGCCAGCCTCACCGCCTGGCGCAACAAGATCACCAATCTCATCAATTTCGGCGCGCCGGGGCCGTGTGCGGACTCGTTCGGTTGCTACGTCAACGTCGGTCGCGCCGAGCTGAAAGGCGTGACGCTGGCCGGCCGCACGCAGTGGGGCGCGGTGGCGCTGCGCGGCTCTGTCGACTGGCACGACCCGCGCAACGCTGACACCGACAAGGTGCTGGCACGCCGTGCCAAACGCCTGGCCACCTTCGGTGCCGAAACCCAGCTGGCCGGCTGGATGCTGGGCACCGAGCTGCAGGCCGCCGGCCTGCGCTTCGACAACGCCGCCAACACCCAGCGCTTGGGCGGCTATGCGCTGATGAACCTGTTCGTCAGCAAGACGCTGGTGCCGGGCCTGGCCCTGGAAGCGCGCATCGACAACCTGGGTGACAAGGACTATCAGCTCGCGCGCACGTACTCCACAGCGGGGCGCAACGGCCAGGTCACGCTCCGCTGGACCACACCCTGACCGGGCCCTGATCCGCCCATGGCTGCCGCCGTTCTGATCGCCGCCCCGGCCTCGGGCCAGGGCAAGACCACGCTGGCCTGCGCACTGGCGCGCTTGCACGCCCGTGCCGGGGCACGGGTGCGGGCCTTCAAGTGCGGGCCCGATTTTCTGGACCCGCAATGGCTGGCCATGGCCAGCGGTACGCCGGTGCACGGGCTCGACCTGTGGATCAACGGCGAGGCCGACTGCGCCCGGCGCCTGGCGGCAGCGGCCGCCGAGGCAGACCTCATCGTCATCGAAGGCGTGATGGGCTTGCACGACGGCGAGCCCAGTGCGGCCGACCTGGCGTTGCGCTTTCAGGTGCCGGTGCTGGCGGTGGTGGATGCCTCGGCCATGGCCGGCACGCTGGCAGCCGTGGCGCACGGCCTGCAGACCTGGCGCGCCGGCCTGCCCTGGGCGGGCGTGATGGCCAACCGCGTGGCCAGCGTGCGCCACGCGCAGATGCTGCAGCAGGCGGTGGGTGACAGCATGCCGTGGCGCGGCGCGCTGATGCGCGACGACAGCTTCACCTTGCCGTCACGCCATCTGGGCCTGGCAGGCGCGGCCGAGTTGCCCGACGCACTGGCCCGGCTGGACCGTGCCGCCGATGCGCTAAGCGCCACACCGCTGGGTGCCCGACTCCTGAAGGACTGGCCGCAGTGGCCCTCACCCAGCATCACGCCACCCGAACCCCTGCCCCTTTTATTGGCCGGCCAGCGCATCGCCATCGCCCGCGATGCGGCCTTTGCATTCATCTATGCCGCCAACGTCGACACCCTGCGCAGCCTTGGCGCCGAGCTGGTGTTCTTCTCCCCTTTGGCTGGTGATGACTTGCCTGTTTGCAGCGCTGTGTGGTTGCCTGGAGGCTACCCCGAACTGCACGCCGCCCGCCTGGCCGAGCGCACGGATCTGCGTATGCAACTCGCGGCGCACTTGGCCGCGGGCCGCCCGCTGTGGGCCGAATGCGGCGGCATGATGGCGCTGGCCGACACGCTGGTCGATGGCCAGGGTGTGGCCCACCCGCTGTGGGGCCTGCTGCCGGGCACTGCCGTGCTCGGCCAACGTCTGGCCGCGCTGGGGCCGCATGCGTGGACGGTGGGCGGGCAGACGCTGCGCGGCCACAGCTTCCACTGGTCGCGCTTCGACACGCCGCTGCAACCTTGGCAGTACACCCAGCCCGCGCGCGGCGCCGCGACGGGTGCAGACAAAGGCCCAGGCGAGCCTGTGTACCGCCACGGCGCGCTGCAGGCGAGCTGGTTCCATCCGTGGTTTGCATCGGCCCCGGCACTGGCTGCCCAACTCTTTCTGCCGCTCTGAAGGTACCGACATCTATGCACGAACTCATCCTGGGCGGCGCCAAGAGCGGCAAGTCTCGCACTGCCGAAATGCGCGCTGCGGCGTGGCTGGGGGCAGGGCCTGCACACCATGCCACGCTGATCGCCACCGCGCTGGCAGGCGATGACGAAATGGGCGCCTGCATCCGCCGCCACCGCAGCGACCGCGCCGCGCGCGTGCCGGCCTTGGCCACGCTGGAAGTGCCGCGCGCCTTGGCTGAGGCACTGCAAGCCCACAGCACACCGCAGCACCTGCTGGTGGTGGACTGCCTGACGCTGTGGCTCACGCAATGCCTGCTGCCGCACGACGGCCCGGCGCTGGATGAGGACGCCTGGGCGCACGCCCAGCATGCGCTGCTGGACGCCCTGCAGACCTGCCCCGGCCCGGTGGTGCTGGTGTCCAACGAAATCGGCCTGGGCGTGATGCCGATGTCGCGAGAGGCGCGTGCCTGCGTCAACGCGCTCGGCCGTTTGCACCAGCAGGTGGCCGAGCGCTGCACCCGCGTGACGCTGATGGTGGCTGGCTGTGCGCTGGCCGTGAAAGGAGGGACTGCCCCATGCTGAACCGACGTACCGCATGGCGTGGCCTGACCATCGTCATCACGCTGCTGGGCCTGCTGAGTCTGGGCACGGCGGCCACGGCTGCACCGTTCGTGGTGCGCGATGACAAGGGCACCGAACACCGCTTCGCCGCCCCGCCCCAGCGCATCGTCGCGCTTCTGCCCTCGCTGACCGAAACGCTGGCAGTGCTGGGCGGCGGCCCGCGTCTCGTTGGCGTGGACCGCTATTCCAACTGGCCTGCCAACCTGGCTGCCCTGCCGCGCCTGGGCGGACTGGACGACGCGCTGATCGAAGCCATCGTCACGCTGCGGCCCGACGTGGTGCTGGCCTCGACCTCGGCGCGCTCGATCGACCGGCTGGAGGCGCTGGGCTTCAAGGTGCTGCGGCTCAAGTCCGAAACCCATGCCGACGTGCGGCGAACGCTGAATGCGCTGGCCCTTCTGCTGGGCACGCCTGAAGAAGGCGAAAAGGTGTGGGCGCGGCTGCAGCGTGAGATCGCTGCCGCATCGCAGCGCGTGCCCGGTGCACTGCGCGGCCAGCGGGTGTACTTCGAGATCGGCGGCGGGCCGTATGCGGCCGGCCGCAGTTCTTTCATCGGTGAAACCCTGGCCGCGCTGGGCATGGACAACATCGTGCCACCCGAACTGGGGCCATTTCCCAAGTTGAATCCTGAATACGTGGTGCGGGCCAGACCCGACGTGGTGATGGGCGTGGCACGCGAACAAGCGGCGCTGCTGACGCGGCCGGGCTGGAATGCCATGCCGGCGTTGGCCAACAAGCGCCTGTGTGGCTTCGACACGCCGCGCTACGAGATGCTGATCCGCCCCGGCCCGCGCCTGGGCGAGGCGGCTGCGGCCATGGCCGACTGCATGGTGTCGCTGGAGCAAAAGTGACGCCCCCCGGCACTTTAGACAGTTCCGCCAGTTCTGCTGGCTCCACCGTTGCGGGCACTTCCAGCGGCGCCCTTTTGGACGGGCCCGTGAACAGCGCGGCTACGGGCGCCGAGTCACGTGATGACGATGCCCAAGCTCGCCGCCGCCTAACCATCGCGCTGGGCGTGTTGATGCTGCTGCTGGCGCTGGCTGGCCTTGCGACTGGCACGCGGGGCCTTTCTCCAGCCGCGCTGTGGGCCGACCTGCAGGGCGACCAGGCCAGTCTCATCCTGGGCCAGATCCGCGCGCCGCGCACCCTGGGTGCGGCTTTCGTGGGCGCCTTGTTGGGCCTGGGCGGTGCCATCGCCCAGGGCCTGTTCCGCAATCCCTTGGCCGACCCCTACTTGCTGGGTGCCGCCGCTGGTGCAGGCCTGGCGGTGGTGCTGGTGCTGGCCGGCGCGGCCATGGCCGGCACCGTCATCAGCCTGGCCACGGTGGCCTGGCTCGACCGCGTGGGCCTGGTGCTCGCGGCCTTCGTGGGCGCGCTCACGGGCGTGGCGCTGACGCTGACCCTGGCCCAGGGCGCCGTGCACACGCTGCGGCTGCTGCTGGCGGGCGTGGTGGTGGCGGTGCTGTTGGGGGCCTTGAGCGATCTGGTCACGGTGGCCTCGCCCGACGCACTGCGCGGCAAGCAGGCTTTCATGTTGGGCAGCACCAGCTTTCTGGGCTGGCAGGCGGTGGTGCTGCTGGCTGGTGGCGTGGCCGTACTCGCCGCGCTGGCGATGCGCTGCGCGCGTGCGCTGGATGCACTGACCTTGGGAGAAGACAGTGCCGCCAGCCTGGGCGTGGCGCTGCCGCGCATGCGCCTTGTGTTGGTGGCGCTGCTGGCAGCGGCCACGGCCTTGGCGGTGGCCCACGCCGGGCTGGTGGCCTTTGTGGGCCTGGTGGCGCCGCACCTGGTGCGCCGCCATGCACCGGGCGCGCATGCCTGGCTGCTGGGCGCCAGCGCGGCGATGGGTGCGGCACTGCTGATGGCAGCCGACGTGGTGTCACGCGCGGTCATCCCGCCGCAAGAGCTGCCGGTGGGCGTGGTCACGGCCGTGCTGGGTGGTGTGTACCTGTTCGTGCTGCTGCGGCGCCGGGGCTTGCAATGAGCGCCTTGCTGCAGGCGCATGGTGTGAAGGTGGCCCTGGACGGCCAGGCGGTGCTGCACGGCATCGACCTCGACATCAGCGCGGGCTGGACAGCCATCGTCGGCCCCAATGGTGCCGGCAAGTCCACGCTGCTGCGTGCGCTGGCGGGGCTGCAGCCGCTGGCCGGTGGGCAGGTCCTGGTGCAAGGCAAAAGTCTGTCTTCTTTGCCACCGCTGCAGCGCGCGCGCCGGCTGGCCTGGCTGGCGCAGGGCGGGCACACCAGCGGCGAGCTGAACGTGCATGAGACGGTGCAACTGGGTCGCATTGCACAACGCGGTCTGATGGGCGTGCTGGATGCCAACGATGCCCGTGCCGTGGCATACGCCATGACCGAGACGGGCTGCACGGTCTGGGCGAAGCGGCGGCTTCACACGCTGTCGGGCGGCGAGCGCCAGCGTGTTCTGCTGGCGCGCGTGCTGGCCACCGAAGCGCCGGTGCTGCTGCTGGACGAGCCCACGACCCACCTGGACGCCCCGCACCAGGTGGCGCTGGTGCGGCTGTTTGCGCGCCTGGCGCGTAGCACGACTTCCGACGGCACAGCGCGCGCCGTCGTCACCGTGCTGCACGACCTGCCGGTGGCGCTGCACGCCGACCGGTTGCTGGTGATGCAGTCGGGTCGGCTGGTCGCCGATGGCTGCCCTAACGGCAGCCCGAACAGCACGGCGCTGCACCGCGCGCTGGAACGCGTGTTCGATAACGCGGTGCGCGTAACCCCCGGCACGCACCGCGCCCGTGTGGCATTGGCGATCGAAGAAGACAGCGATGACAACCCTCAAGAAGCCTGAAGCCCATGCAGTTTGAAGAACCACCCATTGCGCGCGACACGCCCAAGCCCCAGGGAGAGCGCCGCGGCCTCGTCATCGTGCACACCGGCGACGGCAAGGGCAAGAGCACGGCCGCCTTCGGTCTGGCGCTGCGCGCCCATGGTCGCGGCAAGGCGGTGCACATCTTTCAGTTCATGAAAGTGCCGTCGGCGCGTTTTGGTGAACACCGCATGTTTGCGCATTTGGGGGTGCCCATCGAGGGCTTGGGCGACGGCTTCAGCTGGAAGAGCCGCGACCTTGAACACTCGGCCCAGTTGGCGCGCGATGGCTGGACCAGGGCCGACGCCCTCATCCGTGCCGGCGAGCACTTTCTGGTGGTGCTCGACGAAATCATGTACCCGCTGCGTTACGGCTGGCTGCCGCTGGCGCCAGTGCTGGACTGCCTGCGTGAGCGCCCGGCCCATGTGCACGTGGCGCTGACCGGCCGCAACGCGCCCGACGAACTGGTGGCGCTGGCCGACACGGTGACAGAGATGCGTCTGGTGAAGCACCATTTCCAGGCCGGCG
>JAYUQJ010000450.1:0-8095 GCA_043756825.1 Betaproteobacteria bacterium
ACTTCCACGTCATGCTGCTCGGCTCGCGCGCCGCCGGCGGCTTCGGGCTGGTGTTTCCCGAACAGCTGGCGATTGTTCCGGAAGGCCGCACCAGCATCAGTTGCGGCGGCATTTACGACGACTCGCAGATCGAGGGCCTGGCGCGCGTCGCTTCGATCATCAAGGCGATGGGCGCGGTGCCTGCGATCCAGCTTGGCCATACCGGGCGCAAGGGCAGCGAGCTCAAGCCGTGGCAGGGCAAGACGCAACTTTCCCCCGACCACCCCGACGGCTGGCAGGTGGTAGGCCCCTCGGCCATCCCCTACGGAGGCCGGTACACCTATCCCGTTCACGCGCTGACCCGCGATGAGATCAAGGCAATCCATCGCAGCTTCGCCCGCGCTGCCAAACGTGCGCTTGAAGCCGGCTTTGAATGGCTGGAGATGCACTATGCGCACGGCTACCTCGGTGCGAGCTTCTTCTCGCCGCTGGCCAACAAGCGCACAGACGAGTACGGCGGCAGCCTTGAGAACCGCGTTCGCTTCCACATCGAAGCGCTCGACGCTGTGCGCGAGGTATGGCCAGAGCGCCTACCGCTCACCATGCGCCTGGGCGCCGACGATCTGCACGACGAAGGCGTGCAGTTCGACGACGCGGTGGTCGCCGTTGCGATGATGAAGCAGCACGGGCTCGATCTGGCCGATCTGAGCATGGGATTCAATACCGATGCCATGAAGGCACCGCCGTTCGCCGAGCTGGCGTTCATGGTCGAGCGCGCCACGCGCGTGCGGCGCGAGGTCGGCATCCCGGTGGGAGTGAGTTGGAACCTGGGCGTGCCCGAATTGGCCGACCGCGTGATCCGCGAGGAGCTGATCGACCTTGTCATGCTCGGCCGGCCGGCGCTTTCGAATCCACATTGGCCGGTGTGGGCGGCGCGCGAGTTGGGACACAGCGATCCGTTCTCGCTCGTCCCAGAAGACTGGGCCTGGTGGCTGCGCAACTTTCGCGCCCATGAATCGTGCATCGGCTGGCCAGTCGTCGAGGAGTCGGCGAAGCGGGGGGCCAACGCTGCGTAAGCGCTTGCGCGGCCATAACCGCAGGTAGCGGCCAAGGTAATTGTCGCCAACCAGGCGCGGACAGTTCAGGCCGCCGCTGGGTCAGCCGCGGGTCGGCAGAGCTCGCGGAAGCGGGTCAATTCGTCGCTGGCGCGCACATCCCATACCGTTGTGGCCGACCGGGGCGCCACTGGGCGACGCAGACAGGCGCCACTTGATGGAGATGCTGGTCCAACTGGCCTGGCACATTGGTCAAGTGCTCAGTCAACTTGACGCCAGGCCGGTCGACGCGGGTGGCGCCTTGACGGCGCCCACGGCCGCAGCGCTGACGCGAACTGATCCGCCACCCGATCCGGTAACCAACAAACCGTCAGCCGCAATCCCGCCCGTACCAACATCCGCATCCGCATCCGCAACCGCATCCACCGCCACCCGCAGCCGCATCTTTATCAGCTATCGCCGCGAGGACAGCGAGCATGTTGTGGGCCGGTTGGCGGACGACCTGCGGCAGCGCTTTGGCGCTGACAACCAAGTGTTTCTGGACCATTCCAGCATCGTGCCAGGCAGCGACTTTTCTGACTCGCTTCAGCAGGCGCTGGCCGAATGCGCGGCGGTGCTGGTGGTCATCGGCCCGGGGTGGCTGGGCGCCACCGACAAGCGCCAGCGCCGCCGGCTTGAACTGGACGACGACTGGGGGCGCAACGAGGTGGCGGCCTGCCTGCGCGACGCCGCCGTGCGGGTCTTCCCCGTCTTGGTGGGCGGGGCCGAGATGCCGTTGGCCGACGAATTGCCTACGCCGCTGCGGACCCTGGCGCGGCGCCAGGCCCTGCCCCTGGCCACCCGCCATTGGCACCCCGATGTGGCGGCGCTGGTGCGGTTGTTGCAGCAGGTACCCGGGCTGGCGGTGCCATCGGCGTGACATTGGCCGTCACGCTGCTCCAGCGCTTTGGCTCGGCGGCCAACCTCTTCTTCCACCTGCACTGTTTGGTGCTGGACGGCGTCTACCAGTGCTGCGCCGATGGCGCGTCGGCCTTTGTCGAAGTGGCTTTCACCCCTGGCTCAATATTCGGGCGAAGCGGTGGCTCTGCGTGGTGATCGTGCCATCACCCTGGATTCACTGCCGCACAGGCAGCTTAGAAATGGCCGGCCGAATCATTCACGGTCCTGCCGAAGCACGAAGCGCGCGACCATCTGGACGATGCTGGCGCGGCGCGCCGCGACCGCGGCCGGCAGGTCGGGGTCGCGCTGGAAGATCAGCGAGAAGGTGTGCTTGTTGGCCACGTTAAACACCGCCAGTGCGCTGATCGACATGTGCAGGTCCAGCGGGTCCAGGCCGGTGCGGAACACGCCGGCCGCGCAGCCGCGCTGGTAGACCTTGGCAATGGCGTCGATGGCCGGCACGTTCAGGCTGCGGATCGCCTTGCTCTGGGCCAGAAACTCGCCACAGTGGATGTTCTCGGTCATCACCAGACGGGTGAACTCGGGGTGGGCCCGCTGGTAGTCGACCGTGGCGCCCACCAGCTCGCGCAGGGCCGCCTCGGGCGGCAGGTCGTCCAGGTGCAGGTTGGCCTCGGCGTCGCGGATGCGCTGGTAGGCGTTCTCCAGCACCGCGATGTAGAGCCCTTCCTTGCTGCCGAAATAGTAGTAAATCATGCGCTTGCTGGTGCGCGTGGCAGCGGCGATCTCGTCGATGCGCGCACCGGCCAGGCCCTTGTCGGCAAACTCGCGGGTGGCCACCTCGACGATGTCGGCCATGGTGCGCCCGGGATCGTTGGTGCGCGGCACCGGCTGCGGGGCGGCCCCCGTTTCGGCCAGCGGCTCGGCCGCCGGTGCCGCAGCAGGCTGCTTGCGGGGCCGCCCCGGACCCCGCTTGGGACCAAGGCCTGCAGAGGGATGTACTGCTTCGTTCATTTGGCAAGAAGCTTAGCAGGCCGGCGCTCTGGCACACCGGCTTCGCCGTCCCGCCATCCCGCAAGGCCACCAGGCCACCAGGCCACCAGGCCGCCGGGCCCGCTAGGCCAGCCTGGCGCTGATGCGCTCCAGCAGCATCTCGGTCGACCCGTCGACGAAGCCGGCCACCCGCGCGCCCATCAGGTGGCGCGCAAAGGGGTGGTGCTCGCGCAGGCCCTCGGCGCCCATGGCCTGGGCCAGCACCGGCAGCTGCCGGTCGGCCAGGCGCGTGGCCAGCAGCTTGGCCTGGGCGGCGCTCAGCTGCGCGTCCTCACCGGCGTCCACCTGGCGCGCCGCCGCCGCCACCATGCCGCGGCAGGCCGCCAGCTCGCTGGCCGCCTCGGCCAGGCGCCAACGCCAGCCCTGGTGCCCGGCCAGCGGCTGGCCGAAAGACTGGCGCGTGCTGCCATAGGCCGCAGCCACCCGCAGGGCCTCGGCCACCATGCCGCAACACATCGCGGCGATATAGGTACGCGCGCCATTGATCGAGCCCAGCGCCGCCTTGAAGGCCTGGCCGGGCGGGTGCAGCATCTCGTCGTCCCGGGCCAGGTAGCCGTCCAGGCGGAAACCGCCGGTGCCGATGCTGTGCTGGCCGCCCAGGTCGTAGCCGGGCTCGCGCTCGAAGCCCGCGCGCCGGCCGTCGACCAGGAAGGCGGCTATGCCCCGGCCGCCGGCACCGGGCTCGGTCTGGGCATAGAGCACCACCACGTCGGCCTCGGCGGCATTGGTGATCCAGGCCTTGGCGCCATCGATGCGCCAGCCGCCGTCCACCCGGGTGGCCTGGGTGGTGATCGCGGCAAAGTCCGAGCCGGCGCCGGGCTCGGTCAGCGCGGTGCAGCCCAGGCGGCGGCCGGCGATCAGGTCGGGCAGGTAGTGTGCGGCCAACGCTGCGGGGGCGTCGCGCGCCAGCTTGGCCGCCACGTTGTGGGTGTTGATCCACGACATCGTGAAGCCGAAATCGCCGCCCGCCAGCACCTCGGCCAGGGCCGCCTTGCAGCTGAAGGACAGGCCCAGCCCGCCGGCCGCCAGCGGCACCTGCACCCGGGTCAGGCCCAGCGCCACCGCTTCGGACAGCAGCTCGCGGCCGATGCGGCGCTCGCGCTCCCAGCGCGCGGCCTGCGGGCCCACGCGCTCGCGCGCCAGCACGCCCGCCTGGGTGACCAGCGCCGCCTCGGCGGACGACAGGTCGAAGGGGCTGTGGGCCGGCGCCATCACACCCGCTCGAGCACCAGCGCGATGCCCTGGCCCACGCCGATGCACATGGTGCACAGCGCGTAACGCCCGCCGCCGCGCTGCAACTGGTTGACGGCGGTGGTGGCCAGGCGGGCACCGCTGGCACCCAGCGGATGGCCCAGCGCGATAGCGCCACCCCAGGGGTTGACGCGGGCATCATCGTCGGCCAGGCCCAGGTCGCGCAGCACCGCCAGCCCCTGCGCGGCAAAAGCCTCGTTCAGCTCGATCACGTCCATCTGCGCCAGGCTCAGGCCGGTGAGTTCCAGCACCTTGCGGGTGGCCGGTGCCGGGCCGAAGCCCATGATGCGCGGCGCCACGCCGGCGGTGACCATGCCCAGCACCCGGGCGCGCGGCGTCAGCCCGTGGCGCGCGGCGGCGGCCTCGCTGGCCAGCAGCAGCGCACAGCTGCCATCGTTGACGCCACTGGCATTGCCGGCCGTGACCGTGCCGTCGGGCCGCACCACGCCCTTCAGCCTGGCCAGGGCCTCCAGGCTGGTTTCGCGCGGGTGCTCGTCCTTGCTGACGATGACCGGGTCGCCCTTTTTTTGGGCAATGCTCACCGGCGTGATCTCGGCATCGAAGCAGCCGGCCTGTTGCGCCGCCACCGCCTTCAGCTGGGACGCCAACGCCATGCGGTCCTGCGCCTCGCGCTCGATCTTGAAATCGGTGGCCACGTTTTCGGCGGTCTCGGGCATCGAATCGACCCCGTAGCGCTCTTTCATCAGCTTGTTGACGAAGCGCCAGCCGATGGTGGTGTCATAGACCGCGTTGCTGCGCGAGAACGCGCTCTCGGCCTTGGGGCTAACGAAGGGCGCGCGGCTCATGCTCTCGACACCGCCGGCAATCATCAGTTGGGCCTCGCCCGATTTGATGGCGCGGGCCGCCGTGCCCACCGCGTCCAGACCCGACCCGCACAGCCGGTTGATGGTGCCGCCCGGCACGTCCACCGGCAGGCCGGCCAGCAGCGCGGCCATGCGGGCGACGTTGCGGTTGTCCTCGCCGGCCTGGTTGGCGCAGCCGTAGAGCACGTCGGCCAGCGCGGCCCAGTCGACCCGGGGATTGCGCGCCATCAGGGCCCTGAGCGGGATTGCGCCCAGGTCGTCGGCACGCACACTGGACAAGGCGCCGCCGTAGCGACCGATGGGCGTGCGGATGGCATCGCAGATGAAGGCTTGCTGGGACATGGGGGCTCCTGGTCAGGGTTGTGCGGATTTTGCCGGGCTCGGACCGGCATGCTAAGCCGCCGGTCACCCGGTGGCCTCGGCCTCGCGTTGGTGCCAAGCGAGCTCCAGCAGAAAACCCCCTAGGAGCCTGTCGGGCTTGGGGCGTCGATAGCGAGAAACGGCCCCAGCGAGGACAGTTTTTACCGGAGTTGCAGGCCCATAGCCCAGCTATGGGACAAAAAGACGGTGAAAAATGGACCGCTGCGGTCGGTTTGCAGCCGGCGAATCCCAAGCCCGACAGGCTCCTATGTTCAAAGATTTTGGGACAGGCGTGACAGAGTTCGACTTCATCGTTGTCGGGGCCGGCTCCGCAGGTTGTGTGCTGGCGAATCGCCTGACCGCATCGGGGCGGCACAGTGTGTTGCTGCTCGAAGCGGGTGGCAGCGACCAGCGCTTCTGGCTCAAAGCGCCTATTGGTTACGGCATGTCGTTCTACAACTCCAAGGTCAACTGGATGTACCGTACCGAGCCCGACCCCGGATTGGCGAGCCGGCAAGCTTACTGGCCGCGCGGCAAGGTGCTGGGTGGCTCCAGCAGCATCAACGCCATGGTGTTTGTACGCGGGCAACCAGCCGACTTCGATGGCTGGGCTGCGCTGGGCAACCCTGGGTGGGGCTGGAGCGATGTTTTGCCCTATTTCAGACAAATGGAAGACAGCGCCCATGGCCCGAGTGCGATGCGTGGTGTTGGCGGGCCGCTGCGCGTGAGCGATGCGTCAAGCGATGTGCATCCCTTGTGCGAGACCTTCTTGCAGGCCGGTACCCAGGCCGGTCTGATCCGCAACCCCGACATCAATGGCGAATCGAACGAAGGCGTGGCGATCCACCAGATCACCACGAGGAACGGGTTGCGGGAGTCGGCCAGTACCGCTTACCTCAGGCCGGCCATGCGCCGCAGCAACCTGAGCGTGCAAACCGGTGCTCAGGTGACGCGGGTGTTGTTCGATGGTCGCCGTGCCTGCGGCGTTGAATACGTGCAACATGGCCGCCGATTGATCTGCCGGGCCCGGCACGAGGTAATTCTGGCGGCAGGCGCCATCAACTCACCCCAGATCTTGCAGCTCTCGGGTGTGGGCCCGGGCGCCACCCTGCAGGCACTAGGCATTTCAGTGGTAGCCGACAGCCCGGCTGTTGGCCAGCATCTGCAGGACCATCTGTGTATCGACTATGTGTACCGGTCGCGCGTGCCAACGCTGAACAACGAGCTTGGCCCCTGGCCAGCCAAACTGTGGGCTGGTTTGAAGTACCTCGCGACGCGGCGTGGCCCCTTGTCGCTCAGCATCAATCAGGCCGGAGGGTTTTTTCGCTCGCGCGAGGGTCTGGCGCAACCCAATATGCAGCTCTACTTTTCGCCTCTGAGTTACATGCGTGCCGTGCCCGGCAAACGGGCATTGACGGCACCGGACGCCTTTGCGGGTTTTTCCATCAGCGCACAGCCGTGCTGCCCGAGCAGCCGGGGTTTCCTGCAACTGCGCAGCGCGGACCCGGCGCAGGCACCGCGTATCGTCCCCAATTCGCTCGCCACGCAACATGACCGCGATGAAATGCTGGAAGCAGCTTTATTCCTGCGCAAACTCGCTGCTACGCCCGCTTTGAGCGCCGTGATTGACCACGAGATTTCTCCTGGAGCCGGCGTGACGTCACGCCAACAATTGATGCACGATATACGCCAGCGCGCCTCCACCGTGTTCCACCCGGTCAGCACCTGCCGTATGGGGCCCAACCCGCAACACGCGGTGGTGGACGCTGCGTTGCGCGTGCACGGCATGCAAGGCCTGCGTGTGATCGACGCCTCGGCTTTCCCCACTATCACGTCTGGCAACACCAACGCACCCACCATCATGCTGGCCGAAAAAGGCTCGGACCTGGTACTGGCGGACTACTGACACACCACCCCCTTGCCCACGCGCAGATGGTGCAGACGCTGCGCCTGGGCGTCTGAGAGTCTGAGAGCCTGAGAGCCTGAGTGCCTATTTTTTGCCCAGGCCGAGCCGCTGTGCGCCGTCGGTGTAGAGCTTGGTCTTTTCCTTCATGAACCCGTCCATCTGGTCCAGGCCCACATTGACCAGCTCAAAACCGCTCTTGGCCGCGAGTTCCTTCATCTCGGCATCGTTATTGAGCTGGGCCCACAGGTCGGACAAGCGTTTGCGCGCCTCGGGCGGGGTGGACTTGGGTACGCCTATGCCACGGTAGGCACCGTCGACCCAGTCCACACCCAGTTCGCGGAACGTGGGTACATCGGGCATCAAGGGGTGGCGCTTGTCCATCGCCACGGCCAGCGCACGCACCTTGCCCTTGTTGTTGACCGCAAATGCGGTGTACGACATGGCGCCGTCGACCTGGCCACCCAGCACGGCGAGCGCCATGTCGCCCGTGCCCTTGAACGGCACGTAGCCGGTTTTTACGCCGAAAGCAGCATTCATGCGTTCATGCGCGGCATGGTTGGCGGAGTTCAGCCCCGAACCGGCGATGTTCATCCTGCCGGAATTGGCCTGGGCTGCCTTGATGAAGTCGGCGAAGTTTTTGATCGGGCTTTGTTCCGCCACCACCAGGCTGTCCGGTGTGTAGTGGAACCAGAACACCGGCGTGATGTCCTCGGTCTTGTACTGCACCTGGCCCTCAATCGGCTGGAACACGATATGGGGCAGGTTCACGC
>JAYUQJ010000451.1:0-8089 GCA_043756825.1 Betaproteobacteria bacterium
TCGCACATCCTGCCGTTCGCGATGGACGGCGCGCTGCTGATGGAGGTGTTCACGCACGACGGCATCGGCACGATGGTGGTCGATGAAAAGCTCGAAAGCCTGCGCGAAGCGACCTCCGACGACATCGGCGGCGTGTTGCAGTTGATCGAACCCTTCGAACGCGACGGCACGCTCGTCAAGCGCGACCGCACCGAGATCGAACGCGACATCGGCCACTACACCGTGATCGAACACGACGGCGTGATCTTCGGTTGCGCCGCGCTCTACCCGTACCCCGAAGCGAAGACGGCCGAAATGGCAGCGTTGACCGTCTCGCCGCAGGTGCAGAGCCAAGGCGACGGCGAGCGCATCCTGAAACGCGTGGAACAGCGCGCGAAAGCGATGGGGCTGGACAGCATCTTCGTGCTGACGACACGCACGATGCACTGGTTCATCAAACGTGGTTTCGTGCAGCAAGATCCTGACTGGCTGCCCGAAGCGCGCAAGCGCAAATACAACTGGGACCGGCGCTCGCAGGTGCTGGTCAAGAAGCTGGCCTGAGAGGCCGAGAGGATTTCGAGCATGCCCGCTCACCACCCCAAAACGCACCCGCTCGTCGTTGCAAATGCTCGCCATAGCCGGGGCTATGGCTGCGCTTTGCGTCTAGATCGAGCACGTTTTGTGGCGTTGCTCGGTCACGCTCGAAATCCTCTCGGTCTCTGAGCCCACTCCACCTTTTCCATCCCACCGACCGACCCCGCAGGAGAGCCCCATGGCCCGATCCGTTCAATGCGCATACCTCAAGAAAGAGGCCGAAGGCCTTGATTTCCCGACCTACCCCGGCGAGTTGGGTAAACGCATCTTCCTGGACATCAGCAAGGAAGCCTGGGCGGCCTGGCTGAAACACCAGACGATGCTCGTCAACGAAAATCGGCTGAATCTGGCCGATCAGCGCGCACGCCAGTATTTGACCCGCCAGATGGAGCGCTTCCTGTTCGGCGAGGGGGCCGATCAACCGGCCGGCTATGTGCCCCCGACCGACTGATATAGGCGCAGCGCTGGGGTATCGGGATTATCTGGATACTGAAGCACCTGTCAGATTCAGAATTTGCGGTACAGTCCGCCTGTCACTTATTCAACCGGAGCCACTTCCATGTCCTCACTGCAAGACCTGTTGGCCCAACGGGCCGAAATTGAAAAGAAAATCGCCGATGTCCAGCGCGAAGCCAAGGCCGACGCCATTGCCAAGGTGCGGGCGCTGATGTCCGAATTTGGCCTGACCGCCGCCGACATGGCCGGCCGGACCTCCACGCCGCGCACTGCAGCGACTGACAAACCAGTCAGCAAGGTCGCGCCGAAGTACCGCAATGCCGCCACCGGAGAAACCTGGACCGGCCGCGGTCTGCAACCCAAATGGCTGAAAGCCGCCCTGGCCGGTGGAGCAAAGCTCGAAGAATTTACGCTCTGATACTGCGCAGCCTGTCGAAAGGCCCGGCTCTGCCGGGCCTTTTCGTTTGTTCCGTGCAATATGCACGCCCGCTGATCGAGAACACCCCACAAATCTACCCGGCTGTAAGCGATAGCATCAGCCGCTCCTGCCTTCTCGGGCCTGCCTCGGGCGCTGGCGCACCCCGCCTCCTCGCAAGGCAACCAACCGCCGGTAGTTCCCGCCCTTGCCTTCCGACCCGCCCCCGGCTTCGGCCACCCAATCTGCCACCCAGAACGCGCGCCTGCTGCGGGCACTGCGCTGGCTGGCCGCTTCGGGCCTGACCGCCCTGGTCTATTTCTGGGCCGGCAGGCTGGGTCAGGCGGTGCCGGACGGCAACGGTTTCATCGTCAATTTCTGGCCCGCTGTCGGCATAGCGCTGGCGATCATGGTGCGCTGGGGCCCGAGCCTGGCGCCGGCGGTGTTTGCGGGCGCCGTGGCCTTGAATACAGCGCTGGGCTGGTCGGCCTGGCTGGCGCTGGCTGTCGCGCTGGGCAATACCGCCGGCCCGCTGGCCGCCGCGCTCTGGCTGACACGCGCCAAGCTGCATCTGCGGCTCGAGCAACGTCGGGACCTGCTGCTGTTGATCGGCGCCGGCAGCCTGGGCGCCACCGTCATCACCGCCGCCAATGGCGCGGCCTGGTTGGCCATCAGCGGGCAGATCAGTGCGCTGAACCTGCCGGTCGCCGCTTTTCAATGGTGGGTGAGCGATACCCTGGGCCTGTTCGTGGCCGGTATTCCGCTCTTGACGCTCACCCGGTCGGGGCTGCGCCAGGCTTTCGGGCCGGGCCTGTGGGGGCGCAGCGTGCTGCTACTGGCCGCCACCGCCTTGTCGGTGGCGCTGGCGCTGGCGCTGCCCCAGGGCGCCACCCTGCCTGCGCTGGCCCTGCTGATGCTGCCGGTGCTGTTGCTGGCGTGGCTGGCCATGCGCGCCGGCGTGGGCCCGGCCTCGACCGTGGTGCTGGCACTGGCGGTGGTGATGCTGCTGGCCTTGGCGCTGGGTATCGGGCCTTTCGTCACCGCCGAGCCGGGCGACGGCGTGCAGATGGTGCTGGCTTGGCTGGCCTTGTTGAGCTCGCTGGTGCTGCTCACCCATGTGCAGGTTGGCGAGTTGTCGCGGCTGGACGAGCGCTGGCGCCTGGCCCTGAAGGGCTCGGACCTGGGCGTGGCGGACTGGCAGCTGGCCGCGGGCACCGGCGTGACCACGGCGCGCTGGCGCAGCCTGATGGGCGACACCGACGAGTCGGCCGACATCAGCCTGGGGCGCTGGCTGCAGCAAATGCATATCGAAGACCGCGAATCGCTGCGGTCGGCGCTGTTCGACCCGGCCCTGCCACTGGGCGAGGGCTTGCGCCGCGAGGTGCGTGTCCGGGTCGGCGAAGCCTGGCGCTGGCTCGATCTGCATGCCATCGTGGCCGAGCGCGATGCCAGCGGCGCACCGCTGCGGATCGTGGCATCGCTGGCCGACCTGGCACTGCGGCGCGACGCCGAAGAGCGTCAACAACTGTCGTCGAATGTGTTCATGCACCTGCATGAGGGTCTGGTCGTCACCGACGCCGAAATGCGCGTGCTCGACGCCAATCCGGCCTATTGCCGCATCGTGGGCATCAGCCACAACGAATTGATCGGCCAGGTGCCCGGGCTGCTGCGTCCATCGGCAGCCGATGCCCAGGGCCGGCCGCTGCTGGCCCACCTGCTGGCGGCCCTGCACAGCAGCGGCAGCTGGGTCGGCGAGGTCACTGAAAGGCGCCGCAGCGGCGAGGCCTGTGCCCTGCATGTCACGGTGTCCACGGTGTCGGCCCCGGACGGCGGCCTGCGCTACCACGTGCTGGTGGTCACCGATGTGACCGAGCAAAGGTTGCAACGTGAACGCCTGGAACGGCAAGCCCTTTACGACGAGCTGACCCGGCTGCCCAACCGTGCCCGGCTCGGTCAGCTGTTGAGCGAGGCGATGGCCGCCACCGACCGTGACGGGTCGCTGCTGGCGGTCTGCTACCTCGATCTTGACCATTTCAAGGCCGTCAACGACCGGCACGGCCACATTGCCGGCGACCAGCTGCTGTCCGAGCTGGCCAACCGGCTGCGCAGCGCCTTGCGGGCGCGCAGCACCGCCTGGTCGGACAGTGCGGCCAGGCTGGGCGGCGACGAGTTCGTGCTGCTGTTGCGCGCGGGCACGGTGGAAGAAGCGCGTGCAGCGGTCGAGCGCGTGCTGCGGGTGGTGGCCCAGCCGGTGGAACTGCGACCGGGCATGCCGCCGGAGCTGGTCACTGCCAGCGTCGGTGCCACCCTCTACCCCTTGGACGGCAGCGACGCCGACACCCTGCTGCGCCACGCCGACCAGGCGATGTACAGCGTCAAGCAATCGGGCCGCAACGGCTTCCTGTTCTTCGACCCCGAGCACAGCCGTCGCCACCAGGAGCGGGTACTGGCCATCGGCCGGGTGCAGGAGGCGCTGGACCGCAATGAACTGGTGTTGTACTACCAGCCCAAGGTCGATCTCAAGCGCGGTACGGTGCTGGGTGTAGAGGCCCTGCTGCGCTGGAACCACCCCGAGCACGGCCTGGTGCCGCCGGTGCAGTTCCTGCCGCTGATCGAGCACACCGGCCTGTCGGCCCGGGTCGGCGACCATGTGCTGGGCCAGGCCCTGGACCAGCTCGAGATCTGGCTGCAGCAAGGCCTGGACCTGTCGGTCAGCGTCAACATCACCGCCCGGCACCTGTACGAGCCGGACTTCGCCCAGCGCCTGTCCGAATTGCTGGGGCGCCATCCCCGCCCGCTCGGCCAGCGCCTGGAGCTGGAGGTGCTGGAGACGGCGGCGCTGGACGATGTCGGCCGCACCGCTGCGGTACTCGAGCGCTGCGCCCAGCTCGGCGTGCGCTGGGCCCTGGACGACTTCGGCACCGGCTATTCCACCCTCACCTACCTGAAGCGGCTGCCGGTGCAGGTGCTCAAGATCGACCGGTCCTTCGTGCAGAACATGCTGGTCGACCGGCAGGACCGGGCCATTGTCGAGGGCGTGTTGAGCCTGTCGCGCACCTTTGGCTGCGTGGTGGTGGCCGAAGGCGTGGAAACCGCAGCCCAGGCCCGCATGCTGCTGGACATGGGCTGCGAGATCGGCCAGGGTATCGGCATCGCCGCACCCATGCCGGCGGCCGACGTGGGCCCCTGGGTGCGTGACTGGAAGGGCCTGTTCGCGCTGACTGCCGCACCGCTGCCGGCCGCGCCTGTGGACGCCGGCAGCGACGCCAGCGCGCGCGGCAAGGGCAAGGATTGAGTCCAGGTCGGCATGGCACCGGGGCGCACGGCCGGACTGGCGAAACCGGCCCACCCGACTCGCTTCGCTAGACTGCAGGCGTGCTGCCCCAAGGATTTCTCCAGGATCTGTTGTCCCGCGTCGACGTGGTCGAGGTGGTGGGTCGGCATGTCGAGCTCAAGAAAGCCGGCATCAACCACAAGGGTCTGTGCCCGTTCCACGGCGAGAAATCGCCCAGCTTCATCGTCAGCCCGTCGCGCCAGACCTACCACTGCTTCGGCTGCGGGGTGCATGGCGACGCGATCCGCTTTCTGACCGAACACCACGGCATGGGCTTCATGGACGCGGTACGCGACCTGGCCCAGCAGGTGGGCATGACGGTGCCCGAGCGCCAGGACAGCCCCGAGGACCGGGCCCGTGCCGACGCCGAGCGCCAGCAGCGCAACACGCTGAGCGAGGTGCTGGACAAGGCCGGCGAGCACTACCGCAGCGTGCTCAAAGGCGACGCCCGGGCGGTGGCCTATCTCAAGCAGCGCGGCCTGACCGGCGCGGTGGCCTCGCGCTTCGGCCTGGGCTACTCGCCCGAGGGCTGGCGCACCCTGGCCAGCGTGTTTGCCCACTATGACGATCCCCTGCTGGTGGAATCGGGCCTGGTGATCGTCAGTGGCGACGAAGGCAGCGAGCAGAAACGCTACGACCGGTTTCGAGACCGCATCATGTTTCCGATCCGCTCGGTGCGCGGCGAAGTCATCGGCTTTGGCGGCCGGGTGCTGGACAAGGGCGAGCCCAAATACCTCAACTCGCCTGAAACCCCGGTTTTCCACAAGGGCCAGGAGCTTTACGGCCTGTTCGAGGCCCGCCAGGGCCTGCGCAGCAAGGGCTATGCGCTGGTGGTCGAGGGCTATATGGACGTGGTCGCGCTGGCGCAGTGGGGCTACCCCAATGCCGTGGCCACGCTGGGCACCGCCTGCACCGCCGAGCATGTGGCCAAGCTGTTCCGGTTTACCGAGTCGGTGATCTTCAGCTTCGACGGCGACGCCGCCGGTCGGCGCGCCGCCGGCCGCGCCCTGGAGGCCGCGTTGCCCCATGCCACCGACCTGCGCAACATCCGTTTCCTGTTCCTGCCGACCGAGCATGACCCCGACTCGTACATCCGCGAGCTGGGCCCGGCTGCCTTCGAACAAGCCGTCACCGGGGCCGTGCCGCTGTCGGCCCAGTTGATCAGGCAGGCCGGCGCAGATTGCGATCTTGCGCAGCCCGAGGGCCGTTCGCGCATGCTGACCCAGGCCGGCCCCTTGGTCGAACTGCTGCCCGAGGGCCTGCTGCGTGAACAACTGGTGCAGGAACTGGCCCGGCTGGGCGGGGTCGCGCCCGAGGTGCTGCAAGCCCACTGGGCGCGGCGCCAGGCTGGCCGCGCGCGCACCGGCGCAGCAGCCCATGGCGCCGGCCATGCGGGCCGCAGCGACGCCGCGCCCGCGAACGGCCGCCCAGCCGACGATGTGCTGGACGACGGCACGCCGCCCGAGTTCCGCGAGGCTCCGCGCTGGCGCCGCGATGGCAACGGCGGGGGCAAGGGCGGGCCCTGGCGGCGCCAGTCTGGTCCACTGCGGGCGCATCCAATGACCGGCCGGCGCCTGCCGCCGCAAGCCGCATCACTGCTGGACCGCACCGCCTGGCTGTTGGCCCGCCACACGGCGGTGTGGCTGGCGCTGTCACCCGAAACGCATGACTTCCTGTTCGCCCAGCCGCTGCCCTACAGCACCTTCTTCGCCGCCCTGGAACGGGCGCTGCATGCCCATGGCCCGGTCACGATGGCGGCGCTGCTGGCCGAAATGCGCGCGACCGACCTGGCGCACGGCAGCACCGCTGCCGACGACAGTGCGGGCGATCCTTATGCCCATGACGCTGGCGATGCCAACGGCCTGCCAGCGCTGCTGAACCGCCTGGCCGGCTTTCATGAAGTCGAAGACGATGACGCGCCGGAGCAACTGCTCGAGGCGGTGTTGCGGCGCCTGCGCCAGCGCGCGGTGGCGGACGAGCTGCAGTGGCTGATCGAATCGGGTGAGCTGTCCGAGGCCGCCACCGCACGCCGCAATGAGCTCTTTGCCCTGACCGCAGAGCTCAAGAATGCCACCCAGACGCTGGCCGGCGGGCGCTGATCCGGGCCCGGGTGGCATCGCCTGCATCGCCTTCTCAGTCTGAAACGGTATAATGCCGGATTGGTTGCAACGGCAAGCGTGACGTCAATATGTGTGACGGCAGCACCTCCGGGCCCCGGCCACCCTTGAATCGGGTACGCATAGCGCACAGGCCACCTCACCCGCAAGGACTGCATCTCCGGATCGTCCACGCCAGCTTGCCCAGCCAGGCCCAGTTCTCTCCGCCCTCGTCCCACGGGCGCCGGAGGCGCGGCGTTCGCCCTCGGCGCGCGGCCGGCTGCCTCAGGTGTTGCCGTCAGGCCGTGCGCGCGTGATCGCTGGGTGCTGACCCCCGATCATCCGCGCAAGGACCTGCATGACCGCCAAGAAGACCGACGCCGACAAGCTCAAGAACAAGGCCGCAGTGGCCACGCTGGCCACTGCGCCCAAGCCGGCCGGCGCCAAGTCCAAGCCCGCACAGCCTGCCAAGGCCAGCCCGGCACCTGCCAAAACCGCTGCCGCGGCACCGGTCAAGGCAGCCGCCAAGACGGTCAAGGTCGCGGTCAAGACCGCCGCCAAGCCCGCCCCGGTCAAAGCTGCCAAGGCTGAGAAGGCCGGCAAGCCGGTCGCCAAGCCGACCCCGGACCAGCCGGTGTCCACCAAGGTCGAGCCCAAGAAGGCTGAAGACGACGAGTTGATCGACATCGAAGCCGAATTTGCTGCCGAAGTCGAGATCGAAGTGGTGGCCGAGGAAGGTGTGGTGGAGGTCGAAGCCAAGGCCAAACCGCTGCGGATGAAGGTCTCGCGCGCCAAGGAGCGCGCGCTGATGCGCGAATTCGGCCTGGACGAGACCACGCTGACCGAGGAAGAAGTCGCCAAGCGCCGGCTCGAACTGAAGACGCTCATCAAGATGGGCAAGACGCGTGGTTTCCTGACCCACCAGGAGATCAACGACCACCTGCCCGAGAAACTGGTCGACCATGACATCCTCGAGGCCATTGTCTCGATGCTCAATGACATGGGCATCGCGGTCTACGAGCAGGCGCCCGATGCGGCCACGCTGCTGATCGCCGGCGGCACCACCACCACCGCCACCGAAGAGGAGGCCGAGGAGGCCGCCGAGGCGGCGTTGTCGACGGTGGACAGCGAGTTCGGCCGCACCACCGACCCGGTGCGCATGTACATGCGCGAGATGGGCTCGGTGGAACTGCTCACCCGCGAGGGCGAGATCGA
>JAYUQJ010000452.1:0-8065 GCA_043756825.1 Betaproteobacteria bacterium
CCATAGCTGTAGCTATGGGGCAAAAAGCCGGCGAAAAATGGACCGCTGCGGCCAAACTGCAGCCGACGTTCCCCAAGTCCGACAGGCTCCTAGGCCTGAATCAAACCCCAGCGCAAGGCCACCCAGGTCAATTCCGACTGGTTGCCCGCTCCCAGCTTCTGTTTGACATGGTAGAGATGGGTGCCCACCGTGCTGGGGGACAAGCTCAGGTGCTCGGCGATCTGCGCCACGCTGTGGCCGCGGGCGAGTTGGATGAAGACCGAGAATTCGCGTTCGCTCAGCATATCGGCCGGGCTGCGGTCGCCCTTGACCTGGGCCAGCGCCAGGACCTGGGCGGTAGCGGGGTCGAAATAGGACTGGCCGGCAGCCACCGCGGTAACGGCAGCAATCAAGGTGTCGGGCGCACTGCGTTTGGTCAGGTAGCCCAGGGCGCCGGCGCGCAGCACACGCTGGGGATGGGCCGTGTCTTCGTGCGCCGACAAGGCCAGGATGCGCACCTGAGGGTCTTGCGCCACCAGTCGGCGCACCGCCTCCAAGCCGCCCATGCCGGGCATCGACAGGTCCATCACCACCACGTCGGGCTTGACGCGCGGGTATTCGGCGCAGGCCTGCTCGCCGCTGTCGAACTCGGCCACCACCTGCACCTGGGCATCGGCCAGCAGCATGCAAAAGCCCATGCGCACCAGCTTGTGGTCGTCGACCAGCATGACCCGGATCATGTCGCTGAGTCCTCCAAGGGCACGGTGGCGCGCAGCAAGACGCCGTGCGGCGGCGCCGCGTCCAGATGCAGGCTGCCCTGCAGCGACTGCAGGCGCTCCTGAAGCCAGCGCAGGCCGTAATGGCCACTGCGCGGCACGCCGCCCGGCGGCAGGCCGGCGCCGTTGTCCTGCAATTGCAGCACCACCTGCCGGCGGGTGGCCGCCACCGCCAGCCGCAAGTGCGTGGCCTGGCCGTGGCGCAAGGCGTTGGTGATGCCCTCCTGCGCTGCCCGGTACAAGGCCAGCGCGGCCTCGGGCGGCAGCGGCACATCGCCCAGATCGAGGTGCAGATCCAGCTCGACGGCAGCGTGGCTGCGCCGCGTGCGTTCGGCCAGTTCGGTCAGCGCTGCGGCGAGACCGAAGTTGTCCAGCACCAGGGGTGTCAGCCGCGGGATGATGCCGTGCATGGCGTCGTACAGGCGCAATGACTCGTCGGCAATCAAGCGTGCGGCCTGCTCAGACTGGGGGTCGAGCGTCGCCACCCGCTGGGCGATGGACATCGCCATGCTGCGCAGCGCGGTGACCGACTGGCCAAACTCGTCGTGCAGTTCCCTGGCAATGACGCGGCGCTCCTGCTCGATCTGCTGGTCGATCCAATGCGCCAACTCGCGGCTGTCCGACAGCTGGCTCTCGGCACGCACCGCGCGCCGCTCGGTATCGATATGGGCCTGCAACTGGCCCACCATGCGGTTGAAGGCCGCCCCGATCCGGGCCGCCTCGTAGCCCGGCAGCGGTGGCAGCACGACATCAAACCGACCCTGCTGCAACTGGTCGAGGGCTTGCGCGATCTGCGCCAGCGGCCGCAGCGCGCGGCCCACCAGCCAATACACCCCGCCGTTGATCAGCAAGGCCATCAGCAGCGAGCCACCCGCCAGCCAGGCCACCTCGTCCCAGGCATCGAGCGCCGCGCGCGAGGCATCGGCGCGCACCGTGACGCGCCCGCCTGGAAAATCGAAGTTCTGTGCCGACACGGCGGGCGTGATCAGCGCCACGAACCAGGGCGGCGCACTGCGGCCGGGTTTGTAGGGCGATGGCGGCGAGCGGTACAGCTCCTTGCCCTGGTCATCGGTCAGCGTGATGTCGTTGGAACGGACGCGACCCACGCCCTGCAGGAAGGCCAGCATCGCCGGCGTGCCTTGCGGCGCGTAACGCCAGACCGTGCGGTTGAGCAGCTGTGACGCCACCCGGTTGGCGGCCACCACCTCCTCATGCACCGATTCATGCAGGCTGCGCAACTGCAGCGCCAGCACCACGGCCAGGAAAAACAGCGTCAGCGTCCCGACGATGAGATTGATCTTGAGGCGCAAGGTCATGCGGCGCGTTCCCAACGGCCGCTGCGGGCATAGGCGTCCAGCGCCTGCACGGTGGCCGCCACCATCGCTGGGTGGGCCGCGTCATGCCCGGCACCGCTGACCCAGCGCAGCCCGGCATGGGGCAGTTGCTGGCGCAGCGCCAGTGCGCCCTCGGGCCGGCACACGCTGTCGTTGTCGGCGTGCAAAAGCAGCGTGGGCACCACCGGTACGCTGGCGCAACGTTGCAGCAGTGGTTCGTCGAGCCAGCAACCGTGCTGCAGATAGTGGCTCTGCACCCGATAGCGCTGGACCAGCGATTGCAGCGCCCCACCCTGCGGCACGGGGGCCGCGGTAGCGCACAGGGCTTGCTCCCAGGCCCACCAGGCGCTTGCGGCGGCTTGCTGGCTGTGCCCATCGCCTTGCAGGAACACCTGGGCCAACCAGCCCAGCAGATTGCCACGGTGTGCAGCGGGTGCGCTGGCGGCAAAGGCCTGCCAGGCACCCGGCAGCCGCTGGGCGGCGCCCTGAAAGAACCAACCGATGTCTTGCGCACGCGCCAGGAAACTCGAGCGCAACAACAGCGCCCGCACCACGCGGGGTTGGTCGGCGGCATGCAGCAGCGCCAGCGTGGCGCCCCAGGACCCGCCGACCACCAGCCAACCCGCCAGGCCCAGGTGCAGGCGCAGCCGACGCAAATCGGCAAGCAGATCGGCGGTGCTGTTGTGCAGCGTGGCACCGCAGGGCGTGCTGTGGCCGGCGCCGCGCTGGTCGACGCAGATCACCCGGTAACGCTGCGGGTCAAACACTCGCCGCAGCAGCGGTGAGCAGCCCGAACCCGGCCCGCCGTGCAGCACCAGAGCGGCGATGCCGTCCCTGCAGCCGAACTCCTGCACTTGCAAGGCATGGTCCTGGCCCGCAGGCCACTGCTGGGTGCGCCAGGGCGGCGTGTCGGGATACAGGGCAGCAGCGCTCACCCGGGCATGGTATCGGGCGGTGCTGGCCAGCACCGCTGATCGATTCATGAAAATCATGAGCCGCCAATCATGGTCCACGGGCTGTACGGGAATGGTCCGCCGCCACAACATGCGCTGCGGGAAACAACACCCCCGTGCGCACCGTCCGGTGCGCATGACTTGCTCAGGAGATTACCCATGCAATGGCAAAAACCCAGCGCCACCGATTGGCGCTTTGGCTTCGAAATCACGATGTACGTCAGCGCCCGCTGAGCGCATGACCTGGCGCCGCTGCGGTTTTTGCAACCCTGCGGCGCCAATCTTTTCATGCGCATCACCGTTCTAGGCTCGGCCGCAGGCGGCGGGTTCCCGCAGTGGAATTGCAATTGCCGCAATTGCGCCGGTGTTCGCAGCGGACGCGTGAATGCGCGTGCGCGAACCCAATCTTCTATTTTCGTGCGCGGCGACCACCAGGCCGACGGGGTGCTGTTCAACGCCAGCCCCGACATCCTGGAGCAGATCCGCGCCCATCCCGCGCTGCAACCGGCGCGTGCGGTGCGTGACACCGCCATTGCCGGGGTGGTGTTGATGGACGGCCAGGTCGACCATGCCACGGGCCTGTTCATGCTGCGCGAACGCGGCAGCCCGCTGCCACTGTGGTGCACCGACCCGGTGGCGCAAGACCTGACCGAGGGCAACCCGGTGCTGCGTGTGCTGGGCCACTATTGCGGGGTGGCACGCCAGCGCATCGACCCCGACGGCACGCCCTTCGCCGTGCCAGGCGTGGACGACCTGGGCTTTCGCGCCTTTGCCTTGCAAAGCAAGGCCGCGCCCTACTCACCGCACCGCGACGCCCCGGTGCCCGGTGACAACATCGGCATGCTGATCAGCGACCGCCAAACCGGCCGCAGCGTCTTCTACGCGCCCGGCCTGGGCGAGATCACGCCGGCGCTGTTCGACCTGCTGTGCAGCGCCGACGCAGTGCTGGTCGACGGCACCTTCTGGACCGACGACGAAATGCCGCGTCTGGGCCTGTCGACCAAGACCGCACGCGACATCGGCCATCTGCCGCAGTCGGGCCCGGGCGGCATGATCGAGTGGCTGGACAAGCTGCCCCGGCGCACCCGCCGGCTGCTCATCCACGTCAACAACACCAACCCCATCCTCGACGAGGATTCGCCTGAACGCGCACTGCTGTCGCAACACGGCATCGAAGTCTGCGAAGACGGCATGAAGCTCGACATCTGACCCCCATGGACACCTCCACCCCGAGCGCCTGGAACCGGGCCGATTTCGAGTTGCGCTTGCGCGAGCGCGGCCGCAGCTATCACATCCACCATCCCTTCAACCGCATGCTCAATGCCGGCCAGGCCACGCCCGAGCAAGTGCGCGGCTGGGTCGCCAACCGCTTCTACTACCAGATCGCGATCCCGATCAAGGACGCGGCCGTGATGTCCAACTGCCCCGATCGCGAGGTGCGCCGCGGCTGGGTACAGCGCATCCTGGACCATGACGGCTTCGAGCTCGGTGGTGTCAAGGACGAGGGCGGCATCGAAGCCTGGCTGCGCCTGGCCGAGGCCGTGGGCTTGCACCGGGACGAAGTGCTGGACCAGCGCCATGTGATACCGGCGCTGCGCTTCGCGGTGGACGCGTATGTGAACTTTGCGCGCCAGGCGCCCTGGCAGGAGGCGGTGTGCTCGTCGCTGACCGAGCTGTTTGCACCCGAGATCCACAAACAGCGCCTGGCCACCTGGCCCGAGCACTACGGCTGGATAGAAAGCCAGGGCCTGGCCTACTTCCGCCAGCGTGTCAGCCAGGCCCGGCGCGATGTCGAGCAGGGTTTGGCGATCACCCTCGCGCACTTCACCACCCGCCCCCTGCAAGAGCGCGCGCTGCAGGTCTTGCAGTTCAAGCTCGACATCCTGTGGGCCATGAATGACGCGATGGCCCTGAAATACGGCCTGCCTTCATGACCCCGCCCAATGCCCTGACCCAACCCCGCATCGGCCCGGGCTTCCGGCTGCAATGGGAGCCGGCGCAGAACTGCCATGTGCTGCTCTACCCGGAGGGCATGGTCAAGCTCAACGGCAGCGCCGGTGAGATCCTGAAACGCTGTGACGGTACGCAGGACGTGGCCGCGATCGTGGCCGACCTCGAAACCGCCTTCACCACCCAGGGCCTGCAAGATGACGTGCTGGCCTTCATGGAAATGGCGTCCCAGCAACGCTGGCTGTGCTGGGACGCCGGCGCATGAGCGCGCCCATCGGTCCGCCGCTATGGCTGCTGGCGGAATTGACCTACCGCTGCCCGCTGCACTGCGTGTTTTGCTACAACCCGGTCGACTTCGCAACCCAGACCACCGAGTTGTCCACCGACGACTGGCTGCGCGTGTTGCGCCAGGGGCGCGAACTGGGTGCAGTGCAGTGTGGCTTGTCCGGCGGTGAGCCGCTGTTGCGCGACGATCTCGAGATCATCGTCGCCGAGGCCCGCCGCCTCGGCTACTACACCAACCTGCTCACCTCCGGGGTGGGATTGACGGACGAGCGTGCAGCCGCCCTGAAGGCCGCAGGGCTGGACCATGTGCAACTGTCGTTCCAGGACTCCACGCGGGAGATGAATGACTTTCTGTCGCATACCAAGACCTTTGCGCTGAAGAACCGCGTCGCCAGGATCATCAAGGACCAGGGCTGGCCGATGGTGATGAATGTGGTCATCCACCGCCTGAACATCGACCACATCGACCGCATCATCGGCATGGCAGCCGACCTGGGCGCCGAGTACATCGAGTTGGCCAACACCCAGTACTACTCCTGGGCCTACCTCAACCGCGACCAATTGCTGCCCACCCGCGAGCAACTGCGCCATGCCGAACAAGTCACCGATGCCTGGCGCGCCAAGCTCGGTGAGCGCATGCGCATCTTCTTCGTGGCGCCCGACTACCACGAAGGCAAGCCCAAGAAATGCGTGAACGGCTGGGGCAGCATGTTCATGACGGTCGCGCCCGACGGCACCGCCCTGCCCTGCCACACCGCCAGGATGCTGCCCGGGCTGGCCTTTCCCAATGTGCGCGACCAGGGTCTGCGCGAGATCTGGTTCGAGTCCGAGGGCTTCAACCGTTACCGCGGCACGGGCTGGATGAAGGACCCGTGCAAGACCTGCGATCAGCGCGAGGCGGACCTGGGCGGCTGCCGCTGCCAGGCCTGGCTGATCGCCCAGGACCCGGCGGCGGCCGACCCCGTGTGCGCCAAGAGCCCGCACCATGGACAGGTGCAAGCAGCGGTGCTGCAGGCCGAGCAGGCTGCGGCCGGCCGGGTGCGTGAACATCCGCTGGTGTTCAGGGACCCCGGCAATTCGCGCCGGCTGGCCTAGGCGGCGGCTGGAGCGGCTTCGAATTCAGCGCCTGGTTGGTCGCGGATTGCGCTGAATCGGCTCATTGCGGGCGAGGCACCGGCGCTGTGCCACGCTGGCGCCAGTCTTGCGGCGCCGCAGCCCACCCCGGGCCACGCTGCAGGCGGTCTTCACGGCATGCCCGCCGAACCGGACGGCGCGCTCAATCCACGATGGCTTGCGAAACCAGCTCTTTCATCATGCGGCGGTAACCCGCCCGCAAGGGGCTGGGCGCCTGGGTCATGTAGACCGCGCAAATCTGCTCCTTGGGTTCGGCCCAGAAAAAAGTGCCGGCATAACCCGCCCACATGAATTCGCCGGCCGACCCCTGCACGGCAGCGTTGCCATCGGCGGGCCGCACCAGAAAGCCCAGGCCGAAGCCGTAGCCCGGCGACCCCAGCAGCAGTGCGCCGGGATTCGACGTGGTGTTGATCCCGGCCAGGTGGTCTGAGGTCATCATGCGCACGGTGGTGCGAGACAGGATGCGCACGCCATCGAGCTGGCCACCGCCCAGCATGGCCTGGCAGTAGCGCAGATAGTCGCTGGCCGTACTGACGGCGCCCGCACCGCCCGAGTCATTGCCCGGCAGGCTGCTGACGTCCACGAGCTTGTTGTCGACTTGGGTGGCAGGGTCCTTGGCAAAGGGCTCGGCCAGGCGCGGCAACTTGGCCGCAGCGACCATGAAGCCGCTATCGGCCATCTTCAGCGGCCCGAACAGACGCTCTTGCAGGAAGTCACCCAGCCGCATGCCGCTGACCGCCTCGACCACGCGGCCCTGCACATCGACCGACAAGCTGTACTCCCAGGTGGTACCCGGCTGCTGCGCCAGGGGTGCCTTGCCCAGCGCGTCAGCCATCTGGGGGCCGGGCAGATCGCGGGCATCAAAATCGAGCGTGGGCTTGTACAGGCCCGCCTTCAGGTAGGCATCGCGCACCAGGGCATTGCGGGTGAGTTCGCCATAGGCAATGCCGGAGGTGTGGCGCAGCAGGTCGTAAATGGTGGGCTCACGGTTGGCCGGCACCAGACGGTTGGTAACCGCCCCGCTGGTCGCATCGAGCGTCGAGACGCTGACCATCGGCGATTTGAAGCTGGGCAAGAACTTGGACACCGGGTCGGTGAGCTGGACCTTGCCATCCTCGACCAACATCATCACCGCTGTCGAGGCCAGCGGCTTGGTCATCGAGTAGATGCGGAAGATAGTGTCTTCCTTCATGGGGCTGCCAGCGGCATTGTTCAGGCCACCAAAGGCCTGCGAGTAGACCAGCTTGCCCTTGCGCGCGACCATCACCACCACGCCGGGCAAGCGCTTGTCGACCACCTCTTGCTGCAATCGGGCGGTGAGTTTGCCCAAACGCTCGGTGGACATGCCCACCGACTCAGGGCTGGCCTTGGGCAGCGCCTGGGCCATTGCAACCGGCGTCCAGGCCGCTGCCAAACCCAAGACCGACGCGGCAATCGATGGTCTGACCAGAGAGGCGTTCATGTTGGCGGGTCCGTTCAATGTCAGTGGCTGGAGGGTGGATCGTCGGCCAGGTCTGCCGGACTTTCAAGGCGGTTTGCCCTAGGAGCCTGTCGGGCTTGGGGATCGTCGGCTGCGAAACGGCCTCAGCGGTCCATTTTTTACCGGCTTTTTGTCCCATAGTTGAACTATGGGCCTGCAAATCCGGCAAAAACT
>JAYUQJ010000453.1:0-8019 GCA_043756825.1 Betaproteobacteria bacterium
GCACTGATTCAGTGCATGCAGGATCAGTTCTCACCAGCGCCCGCGCGGGCCGGGCGCGCCGACCAATCGTCGCTTCGGACGATTGCTGGCCTGACGGCCCGGCCCCTAGAGTGCGCCGCAGAGGTAACCGCCCTGCGCCATCGCCTGCCATGCACCCGACCCCGACACTGCTCCGGATGACAAGGCCGCGATGACCCCGCAGCGCCTGCCCGACCACATCACCCGCCGCCTGCGCCTGCCCCTGGTGGCTGCGCCGATGTTCAGCGTGTCGGGCGTCGACCTGGTGGTGGCGGCCTGCCGCAACGGCGTGATCGGCGCCTTTCCCACGGTCAATGCGCGCAGCACCGCGGTGCTGGACCAGTGGCTCGGCGAGATCGCGGCCCGGCTGTTTGCGGCCCCCGAAGAGGCCGCGCCCTGCTGCCCCAACCTGATCATGCGGTCGCCGCGCATGGCCGACGACCTGGCCTGCCTGGTGCGCCACCGGGTGGAGATGGTCATCACCAGCGTGGGCTCACCGGCGCCGGCGGTGGCCGCGCTGCACGCCATCGGCTGCCTGGTGCTGGCCGACGTGGCCACCCTCGGCCATGCGCGCAAGGCCATCGCCGCCGGCGCCGACGGCCTGGTCTTGCTGAGCGCCGGCGCCGGTGGCCAGACCGGCTGGCTGAACCCGCTGGCCTTTGTGCGGGCCCTGCGCGCCGAGTACGACGGCCCGCTGGTGCTGGCCGGGGGCATCAGCGACGGCGTGGCGCTGCGCGCGGCCCAGGTGCTGGGCTGCGACCTGGCCTACATGGGCACCCGTTTCATCGCCACCCGCGAAAGCCTGGCCGAAGACGCCTACCGCGACCTGCTGGTGCAGGCCAGCCTGGACGACGTGCTGCTGACCCAGGCCTTCACCGGCCTGCCCACCAGTATGCTGATCGGGTCGATCCGCCGAGCCGGGCTCGACCCCGCCCGGCTGGATGAACAGGTCAGCCCGGCGAGTGCGGCGCAGCTGTTCGGCGGCGGCACCCACCGCGACCAGGCCGAGGACGAAGCCGCTGGCAGCGCCGCCGCTGGCCCCCGGCGCTGGCGCGATATCTGGAGCGCCGGCCACAGCGTCTCGGGCGTGCGGTCGGTGCTGAGCGTGGATGCGCTGGTGGCCCAGGTCGAGCAGGAGTTTCACGGCGCCGCACGTTGAAGGCCCGCACTGCAAGGCCCGACAGGGGGATGCGCCGGGCGCGGATGCAGGCGAAGATGGCACACCCTGCAACCGCTCGAAAGCCACCCTTGAAACTGCACCAACGCGCCAACTGCTGGGCCATCTCGGCCCTGATCCTGGGCACAGCCACCGGCGCCGCCTGGGCCGGGCCCCCTGACCAGCCCTTCAAGGCCCGGGTCCAGACCCAGGAGGTGCTGGACAACAATCCGGGGCGCTGCCCCGGCAGCAACCTGCTGGGCATGACCACCGGCACCGGCACGGCATCGCACATGGGGGCCGTCACCCTGCAGGCCACCGACTGCCCGTTGACGCAAGATTTTGTGAACTTCTTCGTCAGCAACGGCCGGCTCACGCTCACCGCCGCCAATGGCGACCAGCTCAACGCGGACTACTGGGGCACCCTGCTGCCGATACCCGGCGCCAACCCACCGCTGCATGCGATCAACGGCAGCTTCTCGGTGACCGGCGGCACCGGCCGCTTCAGCGGCGCACACGGTGGCGGCAGCCTGCAGGGCCGCCAAGACCTGGCCACGCTCAAGGGCGTCTACGAGGTGGATGGCCGCCTGAGCTACGGCAAGAAATAGCACTGGAACAAAGCCTGGGGCCGGCGCCCTGGCGGGGAGCTGCCCGCGCCTCACGCTGCCTGGGCGGCGCCCCGACCCAGGCGCCGCCGCAGCCAGCCCCCGGCCCGCGCCGCCGTGCGCCACAGCGCCCGCAACATCAACAAGGTGAACAACACCTCCAGCAGCGTGACGATGAAGGCCGCCAGGGCGTTCCAGCGCAGTTCACGCGCCCGGAACTTGGCCACCGCGCCATCGCGCGCTGTTTCGATGCTGTCGTAGAAGCTGGGGATCACCAGCAGGGTCAGGAAGGTGCTGGTGATGGTGCCGCCGATGATGGCCACCGCCATCGGGCGGTAGAACTCGCCGCCCTCGCCGGCACCGATGGCCACCGGCAACATGCCCGCCACCAGCGCAAAGGTGGTCATCAGGATCGGCCGCAGGCGCTTGCGGCCGGCCGCCATCAGGGCTTCCTCGCAGTCCATGCCCGCAGCCTCCAGCACCCGCGCGGCGTCCAGCAGCAGGATCGCGTTCTTGGCCACCAGGCCCATCAGCATGATCACCCCGATCAGGCTCATCAGGTTGATCGTGCCGCCGGTGGCCAGCAGCGCCAGCACCACGCCGATCAGCGACAGTGGCAACGACACCATCACCGCCAAGGGCGCGGTGAAAGAGCCGAACTGCATGACCAGGATCAGGTACATCAAGGCCACGCCCGAGACCAGCGCGATCAGCATGGCCTTGAACACCTCTTGCTGGTCGCGCGAAGCGCCGGCCAGCTCCAGCCCATAGCCCGGCGGGAAATCGATGGCCTGGGCCAGCTTGAGCGCGTCGGTGGTGACCTCGCCGGGCGAGCGGCCCTGGGCGTTGGCCGCCACCGAGATGGTGCGCTTGCCGTCGGCATGCTGGATCTGCGATGGCCCCTTGCCCATGGTGACGGTGGCGATCTGCTCCAGCGGCACCATCCGGTTGCTGCCCGCCACCGCGATCGGCAGGCGCTCGATGTTGCTGGCGTCGACCCGGTCATCGTGGTGCAGGCGCACCGCCACATCGCGGGTCTCGCCGCTCGGGTCGACCCAATCGCCCACCTCCACACCGGCAAAGGCCACCCGCAGCGCCTGGGCCGCGTCGTTGACCGAGATGCCGAGCGAGTTGGCCAGGCCGCGGTCCAGCTCGATCTTCAGTTCGGCCTGCGGGTCTTGCTCGGACAGGCCGACATCCACCGCGCCGGGCACCTGGCGCAGCCGGGCCATATAGGCCTGGGTGATCTCCAGCAGCTTGCGTGAATCGGGCCCGGTGAAGCGGATCTGCACCGGCTTCTGGGCGCCGTTGTTCAGGTCGTCCAGCACCACGTACTCGGCGCCCACCAGGCGCTGGGTCAGGCCGCGCAGCTGCTCGGCCACCTGGGCGGCCGAGCGCTGGCGCTGCTGGCTCTTGCCGATGTCCACGTAGATCCGGCCGCCGCCCGGGTTGACATTGCTGTTGGTGGCCACGGTCTCAGGCAGGCTGCGCGCCAGCACGGCGGCCGCCTCCACCTTGAGCCGGGCGTATTCCAGGCTGCTGCTGGACGGGGTGCGCACTTCGATGGCCAGGGTGCCGGCATCGCCCGCCGGCAGAAAGCTGGAGCCGCCGAAACGCGCCTGCAAGGCCAGCGCCGCGACCAGGCTGGCCAGCGCAAACACCACCATCCAGCGCCGGTGGTGCAGGGCCCAGGCGATGACCCGGCCCTACCGGTCGGCCTGGTGGTCGAACCAGGTGTTGAACGCCTCCAGCCAGCGGCCGATGCCGCGCCGCGGTTTCGGGTGCTGGTCGGGCGGGTCGCCCCAATAGGCCGAGAGCATCGGGTCGAGGGTGAAGCTGATGAACAGGCTGACCAGCACCGACGCCACCACGGTCACGCCGAAGGGCCGGAACCATTCGCCCGACACGCCCGGCATGAAAGCCACCGGGATGAACACCGCGACGATGGAAAACGTGGTGGCGGCCACCGCCAGGCCGATCTCGGCAGTGCCGTTGAGGGCGGCGGTGCGGCGGTCCTCGCCCATCGCCATGTGCCGCACGATGTTCTCGCGCACCACGATGGCGTCATCGATCAGCACGCCGATGGCCAGCGACAGGCCCAGCAGGCTCATGAAGTTGAGGGTGAAGCCGGCCAGCCAGACCGCAATGAAGGCCGCCACCACCGAGGTGGGCAGCGACAGCGCCGTGATCAGGGTGGAACGCCAGGAATTGAGGAAGACATAGACCACGAAGACGGTGAGCCCGGCGCCGAAGACCAGTGCCTCGATCACGTTGCGCAGGCTGTTGGCAGCGTCCTTGCCGCCGTCCTGGGTCACTTCCAGCCGGGTGCCCTCGGGCAGGGTGGCACTGGCCTCGGCCACCAGCTTGCGCACCGCGTCGGCCACCGACACGGTGCTGGCCTCGCGGGTGCGGGTGATCGACAGGCCCACATTCGGGTTGCCGCTGCGCACCGAGACACCGGTGAGATCGGCAAAGCCGTCCTGCACGGTGGCCACCTGGGCCAGGCGCACCAGCTCGTTGCCGCGGCGCTTGATGACGATCTGTTCAAACTCGGCGGGTGATTCGATACGGCCGACCAGGCGGATGCTCTGGTCCTCCAGCACGCCGCGCACCTTGCCCACCGGCGCGGTGGCGTTCTGGGCGCGCAAAGCGGCCACCACCTCGGTGACCGAGACCGCGTTCTCGCGCAGCTTCTCGGCCCGCAGCAGCACGCTCAGCTCGCGCCGCAAGGCGCCGTTGACATTGACCACCGCCACGCCCGGAATGCCGCGGAGCCTTTCGGCCAGGTCGTCCTCGGCCAGGCGCGATATCGCGGCGTGGCTCTGGCGCGTGGACGACAGCGCCAGTTGCATCACCGGCTGGGCCCCGGGGTCCAGGCGCTGCAGCACCGGCTCGCGGATCTCGGTCGGCAGCTTGTGGCGTACCGACCCGATCGCATTGCGCACCTCGTCGGCGGCCTCGATCATGTTCTTGTTGAAGTTGAAGAACAGCACCAGGCGGGCATTGCCCTCGCTGGCGGTCGAGCGCACCTGGTAGATGCCGGCAATGCCCTGCATCGATTTCTCGATGCGGTTGACGACCTCGCGCTCCACCGTGTCGGGCGACGCACCGGGGTAGGCGATGCTCACCGTGAGCACCGGCTGCCCTACATCCGGGATCTGGTTGACCCGCAGCTTGGTCAGGGCCATCAGGCCCAGGGCCATCAGGCCGAGGATGATGACCAGCGTGGCGACCGGCCGCTTGATGCTGAATTCGGACAGGAACATGGCGGCTTCAGCGGCTGGCGGCCGTCGCGGCTGGCTGGGCCGGCAGGCTCAGAGACTGAGAGGATTTCGAGCGTGACCGAGCAACACCACAAAACGTGCTCGATATAGGCGCAAAGCGCAGCCATAGCCCAGGCTATGGCGAGCATTTGCAACGACGAGCGGGTGCGTTTTGGGGTGGTGAGCGGGCGTGATCGAAAAACTCTCAGTCTCTCAGTTCCACGCGCTGGCCGTCGACCAGTGCACTGCCCGGATTGCGCAAGACCCGGTCGCCGGCCGCCAGCCCGGCCACCACGGGCAGATCGCCGCTGCGCGCATCGCGCTCGCCCAGCCTGACCGCCACCCGGTTGACCACCGCGCCGTTCAGGCGCCAGGCCCAGGCAGCTTCACCCGCCCGCTGCAGCGCCGACTCGGCCAGCATCAGCGCCGGGCTGCCGCCGGTCTGCACCCGGCCCTCGGCAAACAAGCCGGCCACCTGTGGCGCGGCGGCGGCGTCGGCGTCGGCAAAGCCCACGATTACCTCCACCTGGCGGGTGGTGGCATTGGCGGCGGCGTCGATGCGCCGCACCTTGCCGGTGAAATCCGATTGGGCAAACCCATTGACCCGGAAGTTCACCAGCTGCCCCGGCTTGATCTCATGCATGCGGTCGGCCGACACCATGCCCTCGAAACGCAGGGTGCGCGGGTCGATCACCTTGACCAGCTCCTTGCCGATCTGGGCGGTGTCGCCGGCCGAGACCTTGCGCTCGCTGAGCACGCCGTCGAACGGCGCCCGCACCTCGGTGCGGCGCAGCTGCTGGCGCGCGGTGGCAGCGCGCGCCCGGGCCGAGACCAGGTCGCTCTGGGCGTTGTTGCGGCGCACTTCGGCGTCTTCCAGGGCCTGCATGGACATCATGCCCTGCAGCTGCAGGGTCTTGAGCCGCTGCACCTGGCGCTCGGATTGCTCGAAGGCCTGCGTGGCGGCGCGCACGGTCTCGTCGGCCGAGCCCAGGCTGTCGCGGATCGCGCTGTCGTCCAGCCGCACCAGCAAATCGCCGCTGCGCACCGCCTCGCCGTTTTCTTTGAGCACCTGCTGGACCAAGGCGCCGATCTCGGCACGCAGGTCGGCACGGCGCTCGGGCTGCAAGCTGCCGGTGATGACCGGCCCGGTGGCCTGCAGGCGCAGGGCCAGGGTGAGCAGATCCTCCGGGGCGACCAGCAGGGCCGGGCTGGACGCCGCCGCCGTGCGCGCGGCAGCCGAAGCGGCGGCGCCGGCCGCCTTGGCGTCAGGGGGGGTTGGGCCGATTGCAGGCCGCCAGTAGACAGCAGCTCAGCAACAGCGCGGGGACAACAACTCGCATGGGGGCTGCGCGGCCCGGCGGGGGGGGGCCGGTGCCGAAGTGGACGAAGCCGCGAGCGTATCGGATTGCCCGCCTGGCCTTCTGCCGCCCACGCTCATAGGGCTGTCGCCCCGGGCCGGGCACACCGGTTGACGCGTCGCGCACCTCGCGCCAGGCCGCCACGATCGCGTCGGCCGCGCGCCGGGCGTCGGCCTCGGTGGTCTCGCCGCTGATCACCGACCCGGCGCGGCCAGCGACGTCAATTCGTCGATCACCTGCACGGCCGGCAGTCCGGTGGCGGGCGTGGGTGCATCAAAGCGCCGCAACATGCCGGCGTAGTCAAGCACCGGGCGCTGGGGGCCTGCGTTGAGCGCCTCCCGGAAGGCCGCAGCCCGGCTTGCCGCCAGCGCCAGGGCTTCGGCCGAATCGGCGTCCAGGCCTGCCATGGCATCACCTCCTGCGCAATTTGCCGCCATCAGCGCCCAGGGGTGCGCCGATTCACCCACGCCGACTCGCGTATCCGGTGGCAGGCCGGCACGATTTGAGTGTAGGCCGCTGCTGCGCCCGGCGTACGCAAAATCGCAGCACCGGCAGCCCAGGAACCCGGGACTTCCCCGATCGGGCAGGGGCCGGCAGTTCCGTATGCTGGGTGACCGGGCGCCCGCCGCCCGACTCTCACACCCTGGCCCGCCATGACCTTGAAAAACCTGCTGATCGGCGCTTCATTCACCCTCGCTGCGCTGTCCGCCGCAGCCCAAGGCTTCCCAACCAAACCGATACGCTTGGTCGTCACCTTTCCGGCCGCAGGCGCGCCCGACATCCTGGCTCGGCTGTTTGCCGACAAGGCCCAGTTGGGCCAGCCGGTGGTGGTGGACAACGTGCCGGGTGCGGGCGGCAACATCGGCGCCGACAAGGTGGCCAAGTCGCCCGCCGACGGCTACACCCTGGTCATGGGCACGGTGGGCACGCACTCGATCAACGGCTCGCTCTACGCCAAGATGCCCTATGACATGGTCAAGGACTTCACCCCGGTGGCGCACATCGCCAGCGCGCCCAATCTGCTGGTGGTCACCAACGACCTGCCGGTCAAGAGCGTGGCCGAGCTGATCACCTACATGAAGGCCAACCCGAACAAGCTGAGCTTCGGCTCGCCGGGCATAGGCACCTCGGTACATGTGTCGGGCGAGCTGTTCAAGTCGCTCACCGGCACCAGCATGCAGCATGTGCCCTACAAGGGCCGGCAGTTCGCCATCCCTGACCTGGTGGGCGGGCAGATCCAGTTGATGTTCGACAACATGCCATCGGCGCTGCCGATGGCCAAGGACGGCAAGATCCGGGCGCTGGCGCAGACCACGGCCAAACGCTCGCCCGCCGCGCCCGACGTGCCCACCGTGGCCGAGACGGTGCCCGGCTTCGAGGCCACCACCTGGTTCGCGATGTTCGCCCCGGCCGGCACGCCCAAGGATGTGGTGGCCCGCATCAATGCCGAGCTGCAACGCGTCTTCAAGCTGCCCGACGTGGTGGACAAGTTGAAGACCCTGGGCCTGGAACCCTGGATCTCGACCCCCGATGAACTGGGCCGCTACCAAGCCACCGAGATCGTCAAATGGGCCAAGGTGGTAAAGGATTCAGGCGCCAAGGCTGAGTAGGGGATTCCC
>JAYUQJ010000454.1:0-2975 GCA_043756825.1 Betaproteobacteria bacterium
GTCCACTTGGCGTGATACCCACCTTCTGAATTGGAGACCGACTTGAGCAGCATCAACTACAGCGAAAAAATTCCCAACAACGTCAACCTGGGTGACGACCGCACCCTGCAGCGGGCGCTGGAGCAGTGGCAGCCCAACTTCATCAACTGGTGGGACGAGGTCGGCCCCACCGGCGCCACCGATTTCGAGGTCTACCTGCGAACCGCGGTCAGCGTCGATCCGCAGGGCTGGGCGGAGTTTGGCCACGTCAAGATGCGCGACTACCGCTGGGGCATCTTTCTCAACCCCGGTGACGCCAACCGCGAAATCCATTTTGGCGACCACAAAGGCGAAAAAGCCTGGACGGACGTGCCCGGTGAGCACCGCGCCAACCTGCGCCGCATCATCGTCACGCAAGGCGATACCGAGCCGGCCAGCGTCGAGCAGCAGCGCCACCTGGGTTTGACCGCGCCGAGCATGTACGACCTGCGCAACCTGTTCCAGATCAATGTGGAAGAAGGCCGCCACCTGTGGGCCATGGTCTACCTGCTGCACAAGCACTTCGGCCGCGATGGGCGCGAGGAGGGCGAGGCCCTGCTGCAGCGCCGGTCGGGCCAGGTCGACAACCCGCGCATCCTGCAGGCCTTCAACGAGCAGACGCCCGATTGGCTGAGCTTCTTCATGTTCACCTACTTCACCGACCGCGACGGCAAGTTTCAGCTGTGCGCGCTGGCCGAAAGCGCCTTCGACCCGCTGGCCCGCACCACCAAGTTCATGCTCACCGAAGAGGCCCACCACATGTTCGTGGGCGAAAGCGGCATCAGCCGGGTGATCAGCCGCACCTGCGCGGTGATGAACGAGTTGAAGACCGACGACCCGGCCAGGCTGCGTGCCGCCGGCGTGATCGACCTGCCCACGCTGCAGCGCTACCTGAACTTCCACTTCAGCGTCACCATCGACCTGTTCGGCGCCGATGAATCCAGCAATGCGGCCACTTTCTACTCCACCGGGCTGAAGGGCCGCTACGAGGAGGGCAAGCGCATGGACGACCACCAGTTGCGCAGCCAGACCTACCGGGTGTTGTCGGTGGGCACTGGCAAAGACAGCGGGCAATTGGTCGAGCGCGAGGTGCCGATGCTCAATGCGCTGAACGAGGTGCTGCGCGACGACTACATCAAGGACAGCGTGGGCGGTGTGAACCGCTGGAACAAGGTGATCGAGAAGGCCGGCATCCCCTTCAAGCTGGTGACGCCCCACAAGGCCTTCCACCGCAACATCGGTTCGCTCTCGGGCGCCCGGGTGTCGCCCGACGGGCGGGTGCTCAGCCAGGCTGAGTGGGATGCCCGGAAGAACGACTGGCTGCCCAGTGCCGACGACCGCGCCTACGTGGCCAGCCTGATGGGTCGGGTGGTCGAGCCGGGCAAGTTCGCCAACTGGATCGCCCCGCCGGTGATGGGCATCAACCGCCAGGCGGTCAACTTCGATTACGTGCGGTTTGCCTGACACTGGCGCCCAGCGTCAGTCGTTGCGCGATCAGAGGGGCCGCTTGCGGCCCCTGCTTCATCCAGGAGACACAGAACATGGGCCAGTCCGAAGCCGCAGTGATCAAACAGCATCTCATTGACCCCGAGATCTGCATCCGCTGCAACACCTGTGAGGCCATCTGCCCGGTCAAGGCCATCACCCACGACTCGAACAACTACGTGGTGGATGCGGCAGTCTGCAATCTCTGCATGGCCTGCATCGCACCCTGCCCCACCGGGTCGATCGACAACTGGCGCAGCATGCCGCGGGCGCGGGCCTACAGCCTGGACGACCAGTTGGGCTGGGAAGCGCTGCCCGCCGAGCTCAGCGCCGACGCGCTGGCCGACGCCGGCGTGGCGGCGGATGCCGTGGCCGACGTGGCGGCGCCCGCCCCTGTGGCGCCGGCTGCCGAGGGCAGCTTCGACAGTGCCCGCCACGGCGCCACCCTGCCGCCCTGGAGCGCGGCCCATGCCTACACCAATCTCTACGGGCCCAATCCGCGCAACCCCGCCGCCGGAAAGAGCATCGCCGCCAGCGTCAGCGGCAATGTGCGCGTCACCGAGGTGGGCACCGACTACGACACCCACCACCTGGTGCTGGATTTCGGCGCCCTGCCTTTCCCGGTGCTGGAAGGCCAGTCCATCGGCATCGTGCCGCCCGGGGTGGATGCCCAGGGCCGGCCGCACCACCCGCGCCAGTACTCGATCGCCAGCCCGCGCAACGGCGAACGCCCTGGCTACAACAACCTGTCGCTCACCATCAAGCGGGTGCTGGAAGACCACCAAGGGCAGCCGGTGCGCGGCGTGGCCAGCAACTACCTGTGTGACCTGCAGGTGGGCGACAAGGTGCAGGTGATCGGGCCCTTCGGTGCCAGCTTCCTGATGCCCAACCACCCGCGCAGCCACATCGTGATGATCTGCACCGGCACCGGCAGCGCGCCGATGCGGGCGATGACCGAGTGGCGGCGGCGGCTGCGCAGCAGCGGCAAGTTCGAGGGCGGCAAGCTGATGCTGTTCTTCGGCGCCCGCACCAAGGAAGAGCTGCCCTACTTCGGCCCGCTGCAAGGCCTGCCCAAGGATTTCATCGACATCAACTTCGCCTTCAGCCGCACGCCCGGCCAGCCCAAGGCCCATGTGCAGGACGTGATGCGCAGCCGCGCCGCCGATGTGGCCAGGCTGCTGGCCGATGCCCACAGCCATTTCTATGTCTGTGGCCTGAAAAGCATGGAGGAGGGCGTGGTGCTGGCCCTGCGCGACATCGCCGGCCAGGCCGGTCTGGATTGGGGCCTCACCGGCGCTGCACTCAGGCGCGAAGGCCGCCTGCACCTGGAGACTTACTGATGGCCGCCGACGTCTGGAGCCCGGCCCACCTGGCCAACGCACCGGTGCTGGTGGTGGGCGCCGGCATCATGGGTAGCGGCATTGCCCAGGTGGCGGCCCAGGCCGGTCACCCGGTGATGTTGTTCGATGCGC
>JAYUQJ010000455.1:0-2975 GCA_043756825.1 Betaproteobacteria bacterium
ATGAGCGTCCACACGATCATGCTGCAGGTCAACGGCCAGCCGCGCAGCCTGGCCGGCCTGCCCGCCGGCACGCTGCTGGTGGACCTGCTGCGCGATCACCTGCAGCTCACCGGCACCCATGTGGGCTGCGACACCGCGCAGTGCGGCGCCTGCACCGTGCTGCTGGACGGGCGCTCGGTCAAGGCCTGCAACCTGCTGGCGCTGCAGGCCGAGGGCGCCCGGGTCGAGACCGTCGAGGGCCTGGCCCCGGCCGCTGCCTGGCATCCGCTGCAGCTGGCCTTCTCGCAGCACCATGCGCTGCAATGCGGCTTCTGCACCCCAGGCCTGCTGATGCGGGCCGAGGCGATGCGCCGCGAGCGCCACCGCGCCGACGCCAGCGCCGTGCGGCAGGCCCTGGGCGGCAATCTGTGCCGCTGCACCGGCTACCAGGGCATCGTCGACGCGATCTGCCAGGTGCTGGCGGCCGACGCTGCCGGCAGGCCCGCAGGCTGACCATGACCGAGGTTGATTTCATCCGCGCCGAAAGCACCGGCCATGCCGTGGCCCTGCTGCAGGACGGCATCGACAGCCGCCTGCTGGCTGGCGGCCAGACCCTGCTGGCGGCGATGAAGCTGGGCCTGGTGGCGCCGGCCCGGCTGATCGACCTGTCTCGCCTGCCGGCCCTGCAGGCGCTGCAGGGCGGCGCCGATGGCCATTTGACCGTGGGGGCGATGGCCACCCACGCCACGCTGGCGCGCCACCCGCTGACGCAGGGGCCCTGGGCCGGCCTGGCGCGGCTGGCCGGCGGCATCGCCGATCCCCAGGTGCGCGAGCGCGGCACCGTCGGCGGGTCGGCAGGCCGGCCTGCTGGCCCTGGGCGCGGTGCTGCAGACCGACCGGCGCAGGATCGCCGCCGACGACTTCTTCACCGGCCTGTTCGGCACTGCGCTGGCGCCCGACGAGGTCTTGTGCAGCCTGCGCCTGCCCCGGCCGCAGCGCCTGGCCTATGTGAAGTTCGATCAGCCGGCCTCGCGCTTTGCGCTGGTGGGCGCGGCGGTGGCGCAGTTTGCCGACGGTGTGCGGGTGGCCTTGACCGGCACGGCCCGCGGTGCGCTGCGCCTGCCGGCGTTCGAGCAGGCCCTGGGCCGCCGCTTCGACCCGGCCGCGCTGGTCGGCCTGCGGGTGGACGAGACACTGATGAGCAGCGATCTGCATGCCGCTGCCGACTACCGCGCCCACCTGGCGGCGGTGGCGGTGCGGCGGGCGGTGCTGGCGGCCACGGGCGGGCCGGCAGCGCTGGCCGCCGGTACGGCATGACGGCGCCGGCCTGCCACCCTGGGCGGGGCAGGGGCCCTGGCCCGCTGCCTGACAGCCGGCACCGCCCCGCACCGCCCAGCGCCGCCTCGCTCCAGATCGCCGCGGCCCCCCCTGAACCGGAGACTCCCATGCTGATCTACGGCCGCCCCTTGAACTTCCAGCGCTGGATCGCCGACCATGCCGCCGAGCTCAAGCCCCCGGTGCGCAACCAGCAGATCTGGGCCGACAGCGACCTGATCTGCACCGTGGTGGGCGGGCCCAACCAGCGCACCGACTTCCATGACGACCCTCACGAGGAATACTTCCACCAGATCCAGGGCAGCGCCCACCTGCTGCTCTGGGACCGTGGCCGCTATGAGCGGGTGGACCTGAACCAGGGCGATGTCTTTCTGCTGCCGGCGCATGTGCAGCATTCGCCCCAGCGGCCCCAGCCCGGCAGCCTGTGCACGGTGATCGAGCGCAGCCGGGCGCCCGGCGTGGTCGATGCCTTTTGCTGGCATTGCGCGCATTGCGGCACCCCCGTGGCGCGGCGCGAGGTGCAGCTGGCCAGCATCGTCACCGACCTGCCGGTGGTCTACGAGGCCTTCTACGGCAGCACCGAGGCCGAGCGCCGCTGCCCCGGCTGTGGCCAGGTACATCCGGGCCGCGCCTGGCGCGACTGGCATGCGGCGCTGGCGGCCTGGCAGGCCCATGCGGCGGTGCCGGTGGCGCCGGGCTGAGGGTCGGCCCGGGCCGCTTGTTGCCACAATCGCCTGCGGCGGAATCTCGCGATCCCGCCGTCACCCCCCCCCCCGTAACCCGGCGCATCGCGCGCCTGTCTGGAGCTACCCCCCCATGTTCTCGCACATCATGATCGGTACCACCGACCTGACCCAGGCCAAGGTTTTCTACGACGCGGTACTGGGCGCCCTCGGCGTACCCGCCGGGGCGGTGGACCGCCACCGCATCTTCTGGCGCACGCCGACTGGTGTGTTCTCGGTCTCGCTGCCGATCGATGGCCAGCCGGCCACGGTGGGCAATGGCAGCACCGTCGGTTTTGCCTGCCAGTCGGCCGAGCAGGCCGACGCCTGGCATGCCGCCGGGTTGGCCCATGGCGGCAGCAGCTGCGAAGACCCCCCGGGCGTGCGCGAAGGCGCCAACGGCCAGCTCTACCTGGCCTACCTGCGCGACCCCGACGGCAACAAGCTCTGCGCACTGCATCGGCCGCCGAAATAAGCTGACGCGCGGTCAAACTGACCGGTGCTGTGACGGAACTCCAGTCAGTGGATTTCGGGCCAGGTGCAACCGACCGGCGCAGTACCTGGTGAGTGCGCCTGCAGCCGAGGCTCAGGCCCGAGGAGCTTTGGCCAGCGCAGTGCGCCGCTGCAGCCCGGCCATGCCCAGCAAAGCGAGTTACCAGCGCCATGCTGCCAGGCTTGCGCGCGTTCTTGCCACGCACTCCGAAGCCACCAACCTGCCATTTATCGCCGCAGCTTGTGCCTCAAGGCCCGGTACCGCACAATTCACGGAAGAACGAGCGAGCAGCATGGTGCGCCGGTGATGGCCGAATGGGTTGGCGGGGTTTGCACTTCATGTCAAACCAGGTAGGAAAATGCCCGGCGCCCGGTACACGCGGCCAGGTCAGCAGAACTTTCGAAGGGGATCGGATGAACAGACGTGACACGATTCATGCCTTACCT
>JAYUQJ010000456.1:0-8012 GCA_043756825.1 Betaproteobacteria bacterium
TCGCGCAGGCTGAGCAGGCAGGACGGCTCCAGGCCGACGATGGCAATGCCGGCATCGGCAAACGGCGCGAAGGTCTGCAGCAGCGCAACGGCGCGCGCCTTGGCCTGGCTGGCCAGGCCGGCGGCCAGCAGCGTGCGGCCGCAGCAAGGTGCCCGGCCATCGGCTTGCCGCGCCACATGGACGCTGTAGCCGGCAGCCTGCAGCACGCGCACCGCGTCGGTGGCGTTCTCGGTCTCGAAATAGCCATTGAAGGTGTCGACGAACAGCACCACACCGCGCCCGTCCTGGCGCGCCGCCGCCAGCACCTGCGCTGCCGTGGCCAGCCCCAGCCCCGGCGCCACGGCGGCAAAGGTGTCGCGCCGGAACTGCGGCAGCGCGCGCTGCGCCGACAGCCCGAGCCAGCGCTCGCCCAGGGCCCGGGCCGCCGGCCAGCGGTTGCGCAAGTTGAACAGCCAAGGCAGGCGGCTGGCGAGCGGGCCGAAATCGGGCAGGCGGGCGATCAGGCGCTCACGCAGGCCGATACCGCGCTCGGCGGCGCGCCGTGCGGTGACCTCCAGCTTCATCCTGGCCATGTCGACACCGGTCGGGCAGTCGCGCCGGCAGCCCTTGCAGCCGACGCAGAGGTCGAGTGCGTCATGCACCGCGTCCGAGGCCAGACCACCGGCGATCTGGCCCGACAAGGCCAGCCGCAGCGTGTTGGCGCGGCCGCGCGTCAAGTGCTGCTCGTCACGCGTGACGCGGTAGCTCGGGCACATGGTGCCGGCATCGAACTTGCGGCAGTGGCCGTTGTTGTTGCACATCTCAACCGCCTTGGCCAGCCCGCCGGTGGCGTCGCCGCCGCTGCCGGGTGGGCTGGTCTGCTCGGTGACCGGGTCGTTCTGCACATCCCAGGCCGACCAGTCGAACACCGGCGTCAGGGGGATCACCCGGTAGCCCGGCGCAAAGCGGAACAGCGCCGCATCGTCCATCCTGGGCGGGTCGATGATGTTGCCGGGGTTGAGCAAACGGGTCGGGTCGAGGTGGTCCTTGATGGCCCGGAAGGCCTGGTTCAGCCTGGGCCCGAACTGCCATTCGATCCACTCGCTGCGGCACAGCCCGTCGCCATGCTCGCCGCTGTAGGCGCCCTTGAACTTGCGCACCAGTGCGCTGGCCTCGTCGGCGATGGCCCGCATCTTGGCCGCGCCGCCCCGGCGCATGTCGAGGATGGGCCGCACATGCAAGGTGCCCACCGACGCATGGGCATACCAGGTGCCGCGGCTGCCATGCCGGCTGAACACCTGGGTCAGCGCGTCGGTGTACTCGGCCAGGTGCTGCAGCGGGACGGCGCAGTCTTCGATGAAGCTCACCGGCTTGCCGTCGCCCTTCAGGCTCATCATGATGTTCAGGCCGGCCTTGCGCACTTCCCACAGGGCCTTCTGCGGCGCGTCGAGCGGCATGCGCACCACCGTGCCGGGCAGGCCCAGATCGCCCATCAGTTCGACCAGGGCGTCGAGCTGACGCAGCAGTGCTGCCGGGTCATTGCCGCTGAACTCGACCAGCAGGATGGCCGCCGGCGTGCCGATCAAGGCCGTCTCGATCACCGGCCGGAAAGCCGGATTGGCCCGGCTCAGCTCGATCATCGTGCGGTCGACGAGCTCGACCGCGCTCGGGCCCAGCTTGACGATGTGCTGGGCCGAATCCATCGCGCGGTGGAAGCTGGCGAAGTTCACCACGCCCAGCACCTTGGCCCGCGGCAGGGGCTGCAGCTTGAGCGTGAGCGAGCGCGTCAGGGCCAGCGTGCCTTCGGCCCCCACCAGCAGATGCGCCAGGTTGACGCTGCCGTCCTGGGTGTAGGGCCGCTCGCTGCGCGGATCGAAGATGTCGAGGTTGTAGCCACCCACGCGCCGCAGCACGCGCGGCCAGTGCTGGGCGATCTCGCTGCGCTGCTGTTCGGCCAGGCCACGCACGAAATCGGCAATGCCGCGCGCGCGCGCCCCCAGGCCGGCCACCGGGCCGAAATCGAGCAGGCTGCCATCGGCCAGCCAGGCGCTGATGCCGGCCACGTTGTGCACCATATTGCCGTAGGCAATGCTGCGGCTGCCGCAGGAATTGTTGCCCGCCATGCCGCCCAGCGTGGCCTGCGCACTGGTCGATACATCGACCGGGAACCACAGCCCCTCGGGCTTGAGCCCGGCATTGAGGTGGTCCAGCACCATGCCGGGCTCGACCTCGGCGGTCATCGCGTCGCGGTCGAACGCGAGCCGGCGGCGCAGGTGCTTGCTGAAATCGATGACCAGTGCCACACCGGTGGTCTGCCCGCACTGCGAGGTGCCCGCCCCACGCGGCAGCACGGGTACCCGCAGGTCGCGTGCGATGGCCAGCGCAGTGACCACGTCCTCGGGCGTCCGGGGCACCAGCACGCCGATCGGCATCTGCTGGTAGATCGACGCATCGGTGGCATAGCGGCCACGCGCTGCGGCATCGAACATCAGCTCGCCCTGGGTCTCGGCGCGCAGGCGGCGCTGCAGGGTGTCGATCATGCGCCGGCCGTCCGCTGCCAAGTGCCGGCGCGCATCAGGTCGAGCACCGCATCGCGTTTGTTCTCCAGATGCTCCACCAGCAGTGCGCGCAGTGCACTGCCTTCGCGCGCGTCGAGCAGGTCGACCATGCGCTGGTGCTGCTGCACTGCGCGCTGCCACTTGGCTTCGTCGAAATTGGAGCGGAAGCGCAGCGCCTGCAGCCGCGCATTGACATTGCGCCAGGTCTGGGTCAGCACCGGATTGCGCGCGGCGGCATTGATCTGCGCATGGATCTGCGCGTTCAGCCGGTAGTAGGTGGACAGGTCGCGCCGCGTGAAGGCGGCCAGCATCTCGTAGTGCAGCGCGCGGATTTCGGCCCGCTCGGCGTCGGTGATGCGCTGCGCCGCCAGCTCGCCGGACTGGCCCTCCAGCCCGGCGATGACCTCGAAGGCATCGGCAACGTCCTGTTCGTCCAGGCTGGCCGCCACCGCACCGCGGTTGGGCAGCAACTCCACCAGGCCCTCGGCGGCCAACATCTTGATCGCTTCGCGCAGCGGCGTGCGCGACACCTGCAGCCGCTCGCTCAGTTCGCGCTCGTTGAGCTTGGCGCCCGGCGCGATCTGGCCCTCGACGATGCACTGGCGCAGCCGGGCGGCCACGGCCTGGTGCAGCCCCTGGCGGGGGATGGAGATGATCTCGGCCACGGTGGACACCCCTGAAATGCATACAAGACTCTGTCAATTATCGGCATGCATGGACACATTGGATTGACAAATGCATTTTGTATGCAAAACTTTTTCAACTTCGCGACCTAGGGCACGCCCACCATGATTCCGCTCGACCAGCATCCCAGCGGCCGCCACTTTCTGCAGATCCCCGGGCCCAGTCCGGTGCCCGACCGCATCCTGCGCGCGATGAGCCTGCCCACCATCGACCACCGCGGGCCCGAGTTCGCCCACTTGGGCAAGCGGGTCATCAGCGGCCTGCAAGCGGTCTTCAAGACCCGGCAGCCGGTGGTGATCTACCCGGCCTCGGGCACCGGCGCCTGGGAGGCCGCGCTGGCCAACACGATGAGCCCGGGCGACGATTTGCTGATGGTCGAGACCGGCCACTTCGCCACGCTGTGGCAGAAGATGGCATTGCGCCTGGGCCTGAAGCCGGCCTTCCTGGGCCCGACCGGCCACTGCGCTGATACCGGCCTGCCACTGGCCTGGCGCCGGGGCATAGACGCCGGCCTGATCGAGCAGCGCCTGCGCGCCGACAGCGGCCACGCCATCAAGGCGGTGTGCGTGGTGCACAACGAGACCTCGACCGGCGTCACCAGCGACATCCCGGCCGTGCGCCGCGCCATCGACGCCGCCGCGCACCCGGCCCTGCTGCTGGTGGACACCATCTCGGGCCTGGCCTGCACCGACTACCGGCACGACGAATGGGGCGTGGATGTCACGGTCAGCGGCTCGCAGAAGGGGCTGATGCTGCCGCCCGGCATCAGCTTCAATGCGCTGAGCGCCAGGGCACTGGAAGCCAGCAAGCAGGCCCGGCTGCCGCGCGCCTTCTGGGCCTGGGACGAGATTGTCGAGATGAACCAGGGCGGCTACTGGCCCTACACCCCCAACACCAATCTGCTCTATGGCCTGAACGAGGCGCTGGACATGCTGCAGGACGCCGGCCTGCCGGCGGTGTTTGCGCGCCACCAGCGCTGGGCCGCAGGGGTACGGGCTGCCGTGCAGGCCTGGGGGCTGCCGATCCAGTGCGCCGACCCGGCGCTGTACTCGCCGGTGCTGACTGGCGTGATCACGCCGCCGGGGCTGGATGCGGACGCGCTGCGCCGCCTGATCCACGACCGCTTCGACCTGTCGCTGGGCACCGGCCTGGGCAAGGTACGGGGCCGCATGTTCCGCATCGGCCATCTGGGCGACTGCAATGACCTCACGCTGATGGCCGCACTGTCGGGCGTCGAGATGGGCCTGAGGCTGGCCGGCGTGGCCATCGCAGGCAGCGGTGTGCTGGCCGCGATGGACCATTTTGCCGCCCACCCGGCCCCCGGCGCCCCGCAGGCAGTGGCCTGAACAACTGCATTCCCAAGGAGACAGCCGCATGCAAAGACGCACCCTGATCCAGGCCACGGCCGGCGCCGCAGTTTCACTGGCGCTGCCGGCGCTGCGCGCGCAGAACCTGCCGGCCGGCCCGATCCGCATCGTGGTCGGCTTCCCGCCGGGCGGCGGCACCGACGCGCTGGCGCGCATCCTGGCCACCAAGCTGACCCTGTTGTGGGGCCAGCAGGTGATCGTCGAGACCAAGGCCGGCGTGGCCGGCGTACTGGCCGCCGACTACACCGCCACCCAGCCGCCCGACGGCACCACCCTGATGATGGCGCACATCAACAGCCATGCGTTGGCGCCCAGCCTGCAGCCCAAGCTGAAGTACGACCCGGTGGCCGATTTCACGCCGATCGCGCTGGTGGGTGTCACGCCCAACTTGCTGGTGTGCAACCCGGCGCAGGCGGCCAAGACCGTGCCGGACATCGTGGCCCTGTGCAAGGCCAGGCCGGGCGAGATCAGCTTTGGCTCGGCCGGCTCGGGCTCGGCCCAGCATCTGGCCCTGGAACTGTTCAAGCAGCGCGCCGGCGTCAGCGCGATCCACGTGCCCTACAAGGGCAGCGCGCCGGTGATCACCGACCTGATCGGCGGACAGATCAACTACGCCTTCGAGACCATGACCGCCGCCACGCCGCATGTGAAAGGCGGCCGCCTGATGGCCATCGCGCAGACGCGGGCCCGGCGCGCCAAGAGCTATCCCCAGGTGCCCACCATGGCCGAACTGGGCTACCCCGGATTCGAGGCCACCACCTGGTACGGCCTGGTCGGCCCGGGCAAGATGCCGGCGGCCATGGCCCAGCGCATGAACGAGGATGTGAACAAGGTGCTGGCCATGCCCGATGTGCAGGCCAGCCTGGACAACTACGGCGCCGAGGACGGCGGCGGCACGCGCGAGCGTTTTGCCGAGTTCATCAAGAGCGAGATCGCGCAGTGGCGCAAGGTGGTGAGCGAGGGCAATGTCAAGGCCGACACCTGAGCCCGGCCCGGCCCCGCTGGCGCTCAGCGCGGGTCTGGGCTCGCGACGGCTGAGGGCCAGGCTGCCAGCAGCGCTGCGGCGACACGGTCAGTGATCGCCTGGTCCTCGGCCGAGCTGAGGCCGCTGACACCGATCGCGCCCAGCAGCCGGCCGCTCGGGTCCTTCAAGGGGGTTCCGCCCGGCAGCGCGGTGAGCTCTGGATCGCAGAAATAGCCCACCTCGATCTGCTCTCGGTGCAGGCGGGCCAGCAGGGCAGCGGTGCTGACGCCCATGCGCGCACTCGAATAGGCCTTGCCCTGCGAGATGCGCACGCTGCGCAGCGGCGCGCCGGCCATGCGCGCAAAGGCCAGCAGGCAGCCCCGGTCATCGCAGACCGCCACGCAAATCGGCCGGCCAGAGTCTTGCTGGGCCTCGGTCATGGCGCTGTGCATCAGCGCCTGGGCGTGCTCAAGGGTCAGAGGGTGCATGGAGAATCACTTTGTTCCTGCGACAACCATTGCGGATCGGGCTCGAAGGCCCGGCTTGCAAACCGGTCCGCCCTGCCCCGGCCTGCCTCAAAGTCCGATCACTCCCGCCTCGGCCAAGGCCACGATCGCCGCTGGGTCCAGCCCCAGTTCACCCAGCACCTCGCGGGTGTGCTGGCCCAGCATCGGCGGCGGGCGCCGGTAGCTGACCGGTGATTTGGAAAAACGCATCGGGCTGGCAATGCCAGGCGTATCGACCCCCAGCGCATGCGGCAAACCGATACGGCTGCCCAGGTGCTGCACCTGGGGGTGGGCCAGGGCCTGGCCAAAATCGTTGATCGGGCCCGAGGGCACGCCGGCAGCCAGCAGCAGCACGTCCCACTCGGCGCGGCTGCGCTGCACCGTCACCGACGAGAACAGCTGGTTGAGCACCTCCTGGTTCTCCAGCCGCGCGCCGTTGTTGATGAAGCGCGGGTCGTCGGCCCACTCGGGGTGGCCCAGCACCTTGCAGAAGGCCTTGAACTGGCCCTGGTTGGCGCTGGCCACGATCATCGGGCCGTCAGCGCAGGGGAATACCCCGTAGGGCATGATGCTGGGCGACACATTGCCGGTGCGCGCCGGCATCTTGCCGCTGACCATGTAGTTGGACAGGTGGCCGCTGCACATCGTCATCACCGCGCCCATCAGCGAGATGTCCAGGCGTTGGCCCTCGCCGGTGATGTCGCGGTGCCGCAGCGCGGCCAGGATGGCCACCGTGGCATACAGGCCGGTGAACAGGTCGACGATGGGCACGCCCACCCGCTGCGGCCCGCCGCCGGGCCGGTCGTCGCGCTCGCCGGTGACGCTCATCAGCCCGCCCAGGCCCTGGAACAGGTAGTCATAGCCGGGCCGCTCGGCCCAGGGGCCGTCCTGGCCGAAACCGGTGACCGAGCAGTAGATCAGCCTCGGGTTGAGCTGGCAGAGCGATGCGTGATCCAGGCCGTAACGGGCCAGGTCGCCGACCTTGAAGTTCTCGACGCAGATGTCCGCCTGCGCGGCCAGCTGCCGCACCAGGGCCTGGCCCTCGGGCCGGGTCAGGTCGATGGCCACGCTGCGCTTGTTGCGGTTGGCCGACAGGAAATAGGCCGATTCCCGGGTCGGCTGGCCCTGCGCATCGGCCAGGAAGGGCGGGCCCCAGTGGCGCGATTCGTCGCCAGTGCCGGGGCGCTCGATCTTGACGATGTCGGCGCCCAGGTCGCCCAGGTTCTGCATGCTGAAGGGCCCGGCCAGCACCCGCGACAGATCGAGCACGCGCAGGCCTTGCAGCGGGCCGGTCAGGGGCTCAGGCTTATGCTCGTCGGGTGCGGTCATGGTGGCGGGACTTGGCGCAGGTGGTGAGAACAGGACAGTAACAGCTGCCCATCATCCAAGCCCCTCGGGCCGGCGCTTGTCGCCCCGGTTACCCCGACGAGGGCACGCCGCTCGGGTCCAGGCCCGACCCGCCCGCGCCAGCTGCATCGCGCGGGTCCATTGATGGCAGCCAACGACCGCCTGATCTACGCCTCGTTCACAGGCTATGGTGAGACCGGCGACGAGGCCGCCAAGCCGGGCTTCGATCTCACCGCCTGGTGGGCGCGTCCGGCTTGATGGACATCATCCGCACCGAGGCCACCGCGCAACCGACGCGTCCACCCACCGGCATGGGCGATCACCCCTCCGGCATCAGCCTGTTCGCTGCGATCGTCACCGCGCTGTACCAGCGTGAGCGCAGCGGCAAAGGCCAGCGGGTCGGCTCGTCATTGATGGCCAACGGCCTGTGGTCCAACGGCTTTCAGACCCAGGCCGCGCTCTGCGGTGCCACGTTCATGCCGCGGCCGCCGCACGAGAAGGCGCTGAACGCGCTGACCGTGTATACCGCTGCCGCGATGACCACTGGCTGATCCTGACGATCCTGAACGAGGATCGGCAATGGCCGCTGCTGGCGCGCAGTGCCTGG
>JAYUQJ010000457.1:0-2964 GCA_043756825.1 Betaproteobacteria bacterium
GGCTTTTTGCCCCATAGCTACAGCTATGGGGCTGCAAATCCGACAAAAACTGTCCTCGCTGGGGTCAAACTTCGCTTCGACGCCCCAAGTCCGACAGGCTCCTAGGCGCTCAGCAGCTTGGTCACCCGGGCCACATAGGCCGCCGGGTCATCGAGCTGGCCGCCCTCGGCCAGCATGGCCTGATCGTAGAGGATATGGGCCAGGTCGTCGAAACGCGCGTCATCTGCCGACAGGCGCTTGACCAGCGCGTGCTCGGGGTTCACCTCCAGGATGGGCTGGCTCTTGGGTGCGGTCTGCCCGGCCTGCTTGAGCATGCGTGCCAGGTGGCCGCTCATGTCGCCTTCGTCCACCACCAGGCAGGCCGGTGAATCGACCAGGCGGGTGGTCACCCGCACGTCCTTGGCGCGGTCCTTCAGCGCTGCCTTGAGCTTGTCCAGCGTCGGCTTGAAGCCCTCGGCCACGCTCTCTGCCTGCTTCTTCTCGTCTTCGTCGAGCAGCTTGTCCAGGTCGACCGAACCCTTGGCAACGCTCTGCAGCGGCTTGCCCTCGAACTCGTAGAGATGGCTGAGCATCCACTCGTCGACCCGGTCGACCAGCAGAAGCACCTCGATGCCCTTTTTCTTGAAGATCTCCAGCTGCGGGCTGGATTTGGCCGCCGCCAGGCTGTCGGCAGTGACGATGTAGATCGCCTCCTGGCTGTCTTTCATGCGCCCGACATAGCTGGCCAGCGACACGCCCTCGTCGGCATGGGTGGACGCAAAGCGGAACAGCTTGGCCAGGCGCTCACGGTTCTGGAAATCTTCGCCGATGCCCTCTTTGAGCACCGCGCCGAATTCGCCCCAGAACTTCAGGTACCTGGCCTGGTCGTCGGCACTGTCGCTGTCGGCCAGGCCTTCGAGCATGCCCAGCACACGCTTGGTCGACCCCTCGCGGATGGCCTTGACGTCGCGGCTTTCCTGCAGCAGTTCACGGCTGACATTGAGCGGCAGGTCGGCCGAGTCGATCACGCCCTTCACGAACCGCAGGTAGACCGGCATCAGCGCCTCGGCGTCGTCCATGATGAACACGCGCTTGACATACAGCTTGACGCCGCCGCGCTTGTCGCGGTTCCACAGGTCGAAGGGGGCCTTGGCCGGCACATAGAGCAGCTGGGTGTACTCGCTGCGGCCTTCGACCCGGTTGTGGGTGTAGGCCAGCGGCGCTTCCTGGTCGTAGCTGATCTGCTTGTAGAACGCCTGGTACTCGCTGTCGGTGATGTCGCTCTTGCTGCGCGCCCACAGCGCGGCGGCCTTGTTGACCGGCTCCCATTCGTCCTGCTTGACCTGCTTGGATTCCTTTTCGTCCCACGCCTCTTTCTGCATCAGGATGGGCAGCGAGATATGGTCGCTGTACTTGCTGATGATGGATTTGAGCTTCCAGGTCGACAGGAACTCGGCCTCCTCATCGCGCAGGTGCAGGATTACATCGGTGCCACGGGTGGCGCGGGTGATGGTCTCGAGCTCGAACTCGCCGGTGCCTTCGCTGCTCCAGCGCACGCCCTCGGTCTCGGGCGCACCGGCCCGACGGGTTTCCACCGTCAGGCGATCGGCCACGATGAATCCCGAGTAGAAACCGACGCCGAACTGGCCGATCAGGTTGGCATCCTTCTTCTGGTCGCCTTCCAGCCTGGCCATGAACTCGCGCGTGCCGCTCTTGGCGATGGTGCCCAGGTGCGAGGCGGCCTCCTCGGCGCTCATGCCGATGCCGTTGTCGCGGACCGTGATGGTCTTGGCCTCGGCGTCGAAAAGCACCCGCACTTCCAGGTTGGGCTGGTCCTCGAACAGCGCGTTGTTGTCCAGCGCCTCGAAGCGCAGCTTGTCGCAGGCGTCGGATGCGTTGGACACCAACTCGCGCAGGAAGATCTCCTTGTTGGAATACAGCGAGTGGGTGACGAGGTGCAGGATCTGCTTGACTTCGGCTTGGAAGGCGTGGGTTTGCTTGGTCATGATGGCGTCTGTTCTTGAGGGATAGGGCCCGTCGGCCTGGCCGGCGAGCGTCCAAGCTGCGGTGCAAATTACCTGCCTGGCGCTGCCGCATCTTGGGGTCGGGCGCCGGGTTTCAAGACCCTGGCGCCCGCGCGGCTGACAAGACGCAATACCGGCAGCGGCCGGCCCAGGCAACATTGCGCCATGCGCCTTGCAGACGACCGGATCGGCCGGATCGAATCCCGCCTGGGGCCGGGGCCGGCGCCCCGGGTGCGGGCCCTGCACCTGCCGCCCTGGGCCTGCCTGGGGTCGGTTTGCAGGCAAGGCGGCCTGGCAGCGCTGATACTCGCTGCGTCCGCAAGCCGCGCCGGGCCCGACCCGGGGCGCCGCTGGCCCGCGATCACTTCATGACAGGCTTGATCACCGCTTTTTGGTTTCTCGATGCACGCCCCACCCGATATGGTTGCCTCCCCCTCGCTGTCTGCCCTGAAGATTGATCGCAGCGCCCCGCTGGCCCGGCGCCGGCGCCGCTGGCCCTGGGTGCTGGCTGCACTGCTGCTGGCCGGCGCCGCCGCAGCCCTGCTGATGCCGCGCAAGACCGAGGTACAGACCAGCGCGGTGCTGGCGGCCTACCCTTCCCAGCAGTACGCCGAGCTCAGCGCCTCGGGCTATGTGGTGGCGCAGCGCCGCGCCGCGGTGGCCAGCAAGGGCACCGGCCGGCTGGTGGAGTTGACGGTGCGCGAGGGCAGCCTGGTCAAACAGGGTGACCTGATCGGCCGGCTGGATGCCAGCGACGTGCAGGCCGCCATCGGCGCCACCCAGGCCGGCGTGGCGCAGGCCCAGGCAGCCAAGGCCCAGGCCGAGGCCGCGCTGGGCCAGGGTCGGGCCGAGTTGGCCCATGCCGAGGTCGAGCTCCAACGCCAGCGCGCGCTGCTGGCCCAGGGCTTCATCTCGGCGCAGGCGGTGGACGGGGCCGACCGGCGGGTGGCGGTGGCGCGGT
>JAYUQJ010000458.1:0-2961 GCA_043756825.1 Betaproteobacteria bacterium
AGTCCGCGGCCCGCTTCGCTTTTGCCAAGGAGATACCGTGATGATCGATCTGGTGCTTTCGCAGCTGACCGACCTGTTCCGCATCGGGCTGATCGTCGGTCTGGTGTACACGATGCACAGAACAGCCGCCGTGACAGGGCGCGTGCTCCCGCTGGTCTTGGGTGTGGTGTTTGTGGCGGTGATGCTGCCTGCCACGATGCCCAGCACATCGGTGAGCCTGACCGACGCCATCCTGGCGGGGCTGGTGTCCAACTCGATCATCTTGGTGCCGGTGCTGGCCCTGGCTGCGCTCATCGCGCGACAGCGGCGCTGAGCGCCCCTGCACGGGGTTGCTCTGCCCTGTCTTGGCGAGGATGGGCGCCCAGCAGCTGACCCGACCTGGATGGACTGTGCGTTTACAAGGTCGCATGTCGCGCCATGCCCATCACCATCGACGACTGCCTGGCCCCGCAATCCCCTGGACCTACCTCGGCCACGAGCGCTTGGCGCGCACAGTTGCAGCGGCCGGCGCCCAGGTGGGCCCGGGCGCTGATTCCTGGCACCCAGGCCATGGCAGCGCAACGCCCGACAGCACACGATGATCCACCTTCGCGTAGAGCATCGAGGTATTCAATGAACGGTGCCGAAGCACGTCGGCCACCTCCTTGATCGAGCCGCCCTGGTCGACGATCCGACAGGCAACGGTGTGCCGCAGCGCATGGCCGCGGCCATGCTGGATGCCCACACGCCGGACGGCATCGCGCACGATGCGTCGGATGGCGCCCACGCCGATGGGTTCGTCATGCGTCGCCAGGCGGCGCTCGATCCCAACCTTCGAGCAATCCACTCAAAACTCGTGGTCGTAGTCGATGACCAGCGGCGCGTGGTCGGAAAAGCGCTGCGCCAGGTAGATGTATTCCGCCTTGGCCTTGGCGGCGATGCCTGGCGTGGCCAGTTGGTAGTCACTCGCACAAAAAACCCGCAAGTCCCGAGCCTCATTGCGCCGCCCATGCGGGAGCGGCGGCAATTTTCTCCATCAGGAAGTCGATGAAGACCCTGACCTTTGCGGTCAGGACGTTGGACTTCGGGTAGACCAGCCACAGGGCTGACGGCCCGTCGATCTCATGGTCTGGCAACACACGCACCAGCGATCCGTCGGCCATTTCGCGATGAACGCTCCACAGCGAGTTCATCGAGATGCCGCCGCCAGCCAGGGTGGCCACCTTCTGGCTCAAGCCGTCGTCAACGACAAGCCGGCCCCCGGCGCTGCGCGGATCGAACTGCCCCGACCGTCCACCAGGACCGATCAGTGCTCTTGGCAAGGCGTCCCTGAAGGCGATCAGCTGATGCTTCGCGAGTTCATCCGGGTGAAGGGGCATGCCGAACTTGCCCAGATACCCCGGTGACGCACACAGGATGCGCTGGTCATCGGCCAGTTTGCGGCACTTGAGTCTGCTGTCGTCGAGCACCGCGCTGCGCAGGGCCAGGTCGAAGCTGCCCTCGATCAGGTCGAACAGCGTGTCGGACAAACGCAGATCGAGCTTGATGCCGGGGTGCCGATGCATGAACTCAGGCAGCAGCGGTGCGATGTAGATCTGAGCGAAGGTGCTCGATGCCGCAAAGCGCAAGGTGCCGGTGGCCAGCGGGCGGCCCAGCCCCAGGGCGGCCAGCGCCGCGTCTTGTTGCGCCAGCATCTCCTTGGCGTACGGCAGGAACTCGGCCCCCTCCAGCGACAGCGTCACCTTGCGCGTTGTTCGCCGCAACAGATCGGCGCCCACGGCCGTTTCCAGCTTGGCCAATCGGGCGCTGGCCACGGCCGGCGCCATGCCCAGCGCGCGACCGGCGGCACTGATGTTGAGCTTTTCGGCCGCCAGGCAAGCACTGAACCCCCAGGAGAAACTCAATGAAGGCCATGATCCTCAACGCATGCTGCATGGCTACAAGCGCGAAGCCCATGGCGCGATCCTGACCCAGCTGGCACAGATCGTGGACGCCGGCGCCTTGAAGCCGCTGCTCGACGAAACGAACTATGGCCTGGCGGACGTGGGTAAAGCACATGCCCGTCTGAGCAGCGGACAAGCGATTGGCAAGGTCGTCATTGGCGTCTGAGCTTGCGCCGGGCTGGGCGGCGATCCTGGGCGTGTCGTCGGGTGACCTGCCGGACGCGTACCCGGCGCTCGCCATCCCGCTCGCCGGGCGTGGTGCGCACCTTCGGTGCCCGCTTCGGCGGTATCAAACGCCCGGGCGAGACTTCCGCAGCGTTTCAGAATGCCATTGGTAGCGCCGACGGCGGCATGGACATGCTGCCGGACTCCTCACACCGAACATTCACACACCCACCATGCTGAAAACCATACTCATCACCGGTTCAACCGACGGCATCGGCCTGGCAGCGGCGCGCTTGCTGGCCGCGCAGGGCCACACCCTGCTGCTGCATGGGCGAGATCCAGCCAAGCTGGCCGACACGGCGAAGGCACTGGCCAGCCAGGCGGGGGCCGGGCGCATCGAGACCTGTCTGGCCGACCTGTCACGCCTGGAGGAGGTCGAAGCCCTGGCCCAGGCCGTGGCCGAGCGGCACACCCACATCGACGTGCTGATCAACAACGCCGGGGTGTTCCGCACACCGGTGACGGTCACGCCAGACGGGCTGGACATGCGCTTTGCGGTCAACACGATCGCACCCTACCTGCTGACCCAGAAGCTGCTGCCGCTGATGGACGCCTCCGGGCGCGTGATCAACCTGTCGTCGGCGGCCCAGATGCCGGTGGATGCCGAAGCCCTGGCCGGGCGCAAGAAACTCGACGACATGCCGGCCTATGCCCAGAGCAAGCTGGCGCTGACGATGTGGTCTCGCGCCCTGGCGCTCTCGCTAGTGTAGTGTTCTACTCTTGAAGGAACCTAATTGCATTACCTGGCTCCAATGCTCTACTTCGGTTTGCATTGGAGCGAGCAATTGAGAGTTGCCCCGTCGATTGAGTTGGC
>JAYUQJ010000459.1:0-2957 GCA_043756825.1 Betaproteobacteria bacterium
CGGACGAGCGGGTGAACTCGGGCACGCCGCGCCAGGCGGTCCAGGCCTGCGGCAGGCCCAGCGCCAGCAGCAGCACGCTGCCGGCGATGACGGCGCGCCACCCTGGTCGGACCGCACCCGCCGGCACGCCCGCCAGGCCCCAGGCCAGCCACCAGGCCAGCCAGGCCAGCCCGGCACCCAGGGCATAGACCCCGATCCAGGGCAGCAGCACGGCCAGGGGGCCGTCCAGCTGGGTGTAGCCGGTGGCGCCCCAGGGGAAACCGGTGAAAAACACCCCCCGGGCCAATTCGGCGGCCAGCCAGGCCGCAGCAAAGCGCCAGGCATCAGCCCCTGGACGACCGCTGCGGCGGTAGGCCACCCAGGCCATCACTGCAGCCAGGTATAGCGCCAGGGCAGCCGCCAGCAGCGCCACCGCCAGCAGCGCCAGCGGCGCAGGCAACTGGCCATAGCGGTGCAGGCTGATGAACAACCACCAACTGGCCGCGCCCAGCCAGCCCGTGCCGAAGGCCCAGCCCAGCGCAGCCGCCCGGCCCGGGCTGGCCCGTGCAATGCCATGGGCCAGCAGTGCAATCGACGCCAGGGGCAAGGCCCAGGCCCAGGTGTGCACCAAGGCCAGGGTCTGCAGCGCACCGGCAGCCGCCATGCCGACCAGGCCCGTCGCTGCGCCCCAGCGCGGGCTGTGCCGGCCCGGCAGACCGCGCCAGCGCATCAAGCGCGCTGGTCCGTCTGGCCCACGCTGCCGGTGGCCGGTGGGCCGTTGGCATTGACCGGTCGCGCCACCCGGAACCAGCGCACCGCCCCACCGCGCGTGAGCATCACCTCAAAGCGCAGCCCGCCTGCCACGGCCTGCTCGCCGCGCCGCGGCACGCGGCCCAGCTCATGCGCGATCAGGCCGCCGACCGTGTCGAAATCGTCTTCGGGCAGCGCAACGCCAAAGGCCTGGTTGACCGCCGCGATGGCGGTGTCACCGGCTACCCGGTGGCTGCCGTCGGCCAGGGTGTAGATGCCGCTGTCGGCGATCGACGACTCGACATCGAATTCGTCCTCGATCTCGCCGACGATCTGCTCCAGCACGTCCTCGATCGTGATCAGGCCGGCGGTGCGGCCGAACTCGTCGATCACCATGGCCAGGTGGTTGCGGTTGGAGCGGAAGTCGCGCAGCAACTCGTTGAGATTCTTGCTTTCGGGCACGAAAACCGCCGGGCGCAACAAGGTACGCAGGTTCAGATCGGGCGAGCGCTGCAGCTTGAGCAGGTCCTTGGCCATCAGGATGCCGATGACGTTCTCGCGCTGGCCCTCGAAGACCGGGAAGCGTGAGTGCGCCGTCTCGATCACGCTGTGCAGCAGCTCGTCGTAGGGCGCGTCGATGTTGAGCAGGTCCATCCGTGGCGCGGCCACCATCACGTCGCCGGCACTCATCTCGGCCATTCGCAGCACGCCTTCGAGCATCACCCGGCTCTCAGGAGCGATCAGGTCGCGCTGTTCGGCGTCGGCCAGCGCGGCCATCAACTCTTCGGTGGTGTCGGGACCGGGCGACAGGAATTGGACCAGGCGCTCGAACAGGCTGCGGCGGTCGGCCGGCACGGCAGCGGCGTGGCGCGGTGCGCGGTGAGAGGGGGGTTCGGACACGGCAGTGTCGGTGGTGGCGATGGTCGAGAATACCGCAAGCCCGGCCACCCACGGGTCGGCATTGAATTCAGGGCGCTCGGCCGCACATACCCAGGCTGCCGCAAGGCCTGGTGCGCCGACAACGCGCATTGTTTGCGATGATCGGCGCCCTCATCCCACCCACGCATCGGATCTGCCATGTCCACCGGCCTCATCCCCGCCACCATCCTCACCGGCTTCCTGGGCTCGGGCAAGACCACCTTGCTCAAGCGCGTGCTCAGCGAGCACCATGGCCAGAAGATCGCCGTGATCGAGAACGAGTTCGGTGAAGAAAACATCGACAACGAGATCCTGGTGGCCGACACCAACGAGCAGATCATCCAGATGAACAACGGCTGCGTCTGTTGCTCGATCCGCGAAGACCTGCGCACCACGCTGTCCGACCTGGCCGCCAGGCGCCGCAAGGGCGAGCTAGACTTCGACCGGGTGGTGATCGAAACCACCGGTCTGGCCGACCCCGGCCCGGTGGCCCAGACCTTCTTCATGGACGACGAGATCGCCGAAAGCTACTTGCTCGACTCGATCCTGACCCTGGTCGACGCCAAGCATGCCGAGAGCCAGCTCGATCTGCGCCAGGAAGCGCGCCGCCAAGTGGGCTTTGCCGATCAGATCTTCATCAGCAAGACCGATCTGGTGGCCCAGGGCGAGGTCGAGGCCCTGGTGCACCGGCTCAAGCACATGAACCCGCGCGCACCGATGCAGCAGGTGCACTTTGGCAAGGTGCCCATCGCCAGCGTGTTCGACCTGAAGGGTTTCAACCTGAATGCCAAGCTGGAGATCGACCCCGAGTTCCTCAGCACCGACGAGCCGGCCCATGCGCATGCCACCCATGACCACGGGCATGAGCACCATGACCACGCACCCGGCGAGGCCTGCGACCACCCCCGCCACCATGCCCACGACGACGACGTCAAATCCTTTGTCTTCCGGTCCGAAAAGGCCTTTCACCCGGCCAAGCTGGAGGATTTTCTCGGGTCCATCGTGCAGGTCTACGGGCCCAAGCTGCTGCGCTACAAGGGCGTTCTCCACATGAAGGGCAGCGAACGCAAGGTGATATTCCAGGGCGTGCATCAATTGATGGGCAGCGACCTGGGCCCCAAATGGATGCCGGGCGAAAAGAAGCTCAGCAAGATGGTTTTCATCGGTATTGACCTGCCGCGTGAGATCCTGCTGCAGGGTCTGGACGGCTGCCTGGTCTGAGAGACTGAGAGTTTTTCGATCATGCCCGCTCACCACCCCAAAACGCACCCGCTCGTCGTTGCAAATGCTCGCCATAGCCCGGGCTATGG
>JAYUQJ010000460.1:0-7923 GCA_043756825.1 Betaproteobacteria bacterium
TTCTGCCATGCGCTTGTTGTCACTGTAGTACCAGCGCACCACGTCGGCCGGCTTTTCGTAGCTGGCCGCCAGCTCGTCAATATGGGCCTTGATCTGCTCTGGCTTTGCCTGCAGGGCATTGGCGCGCACCAGTTCAGCCACCACCAGGCCCAGGCGCACCCGGCGCTCGGCCTGGGGCTGGAACAGCTCGTTCGGGATCGGGGCCTTGTCGGCATCCTTGATGCCGCGCTGCTTCAGATCCTCGCGCGCATTGGCCACCAGGCGCTCGAGCTCGTTGTCGACCAGGGCCTTGGGCACGTCGAGCTCGGCCACCTTGACCAGTGCGTCCATCGCGGCCGCCTTGTTGCGCGCCAGCACGCGGAACTTGACCTCGCGCTCGAGGTTCTTCCTGACATCGGCGCGCAGGCCGGCCTCGGTGCCGTCGGCGATGCCCAGTGACTTGATGAAAGCCTCGTCCAGCGCCGGCAGGTGCTGAGCCTCGATCTTCTTCATCGTCACCAGGAAGTCGGCCTCCTTGCCGGCCACGTCCTTGCCGCGGTAATCGGCCGGGAACTGCAGCGCAAAGGTCTTGCTCTCGCCGACCTTCATGCCGCGCACCGCCTTGTCGAACTGTTCGAGCATCTGGCCTTCGCCGATCAGGAACTGGAAGGCATCGGCCTTGCCGCCATCGAAGGGCTCGCCGTCGATCTTGCCTTCGAAGTCGATCGTCACGCGGTCGCTTTCTTCGGCGCCGCCGGCCGCCGGACGCTGGGCGAAGGTGCGGCGCTGCTTGCGCAGGATCTCGACGGTACGGTCGATGGCGGGCTCGGTCACTTCGCTGGTGATGCGATCGACCTCGACTGCCGTCAGATCACCGATCTTGACCTCGGGGTAGACCTCGAAAGTGGCGTCAAAGGCCAGCTGGCCTTCCGGCGCTTCGTCTTTCTGGGTAATGCGCGGGATGCCTGCCACGCGCAGCTGGGCCTCGTTGGCGGCGCTGGAGAAGGCCTGGCCGAGCTTGTCGTTCATGACCTCGTTCTGCACCGAGAAGCCATAGCGCTGGGCCACCACCGACATCGGCACCTTGCCGGGGCGAAAGCCATCGGCCTTGACCGTGCGCGACAGCTTCTTGAGCCGGGTCTCGATTTCCGAGTTCAGGTCGTTGGCCGGGATCACCAGGGTGATACGGCGTTCGAGCTTTTCGAGGGTTTCAACAGTCACAGCCATGATGGGACTCACAGAAAGTTTGGATCTGGTGCGCGGAGCCGGACTCGAACCGGCACGCCCGTGAAGGCGTCAGGACCTAAACCTGGTGCGTCTACCAATTTCGCCACCCGCGCGGGTTGCTTGCGTTCGTCACTGCCGCCCATGAGCCCGACGCCGGGGGCGCATGTCGCCTAGCCCCGGGCCAACGCTGATCGACCCGGCAAACCGGCGATTCTAGCGGGCCACGACATCGCCATCCATCGCCGTCGGCCGGCGCACGCGGAACCAGGCGGCGTACATGGCGGGCAGGGCCAGCAAAGTCAGCGCCGTGGCCAGCACCAGCCCGCCCATGATGGCCACCGCCATCGGACCCCAGAACACGCTGCGGGTGAGCGGGACCATGGCCAGCGCCGCCGCAGCGGCGGTCAAGGCGATCGGCCGGAAGCGCCGCACCACGGATTCGACGATCGCGTCCCAGGCCGGCATACCGCGCCGGCGGTCCTGCTCGATCTGGTCGATCAGGATCACAGAATTGCGCATGATCATGCCCGACAGCGCGATCACCCCGAGCAGGGCGACAAAACCGAAGGGCCGGTCGAACAGCAGCAGCGCGCCGGCCTGGGCGATCTGGGTCAGCGGTATCGATTTGCCGCTGGCCGTGGGCACATAACTGTTGGCGATGTCGGTCAGCGCATTGCGGTCTTCCAGCCGGCCGCTGGGGTCGATCGGATTCATGGGGGGCGGTCGGCCTTCGAATCAACGAGATGCTGCCCGGGACGACACCGAGGCAGGCGCTGCCGCTGCGGCCGGCCCGGCAATCGGCCCGGCAATCGGCCCGACAATCGGCCCGACAACCGGCACAGACCCCGGCCAGGACGGCGGCGCGCCCGGCGATGCGCGGCTGGCGCCGGGCTCGACATACTGGCGCACCCGCTGTCCTTCGACCAGCGCATGCACGCCGGCCGTGACCACCGTGTCGCCCGCGCTCAGCCCGGCCCCCACCAGCACCAGGTGGCCCTTCGTCGTTTCGTGTGGGAAGCGACATTCACAATGGGCGGTCGTAGTCGGCCCCTATGGACATGTGGGCAAGTCGCTTCAGCGGCTTGTCCACATGTCCATAGGGTGGGATTGATGTCATGAGATCGAGGTTCGCGTGAGCGTTGGCATTGAGGCTTTGTTCACCAGCGCGCTGGGTCTTGTTGCGCCGTGGGCGGTGGAAAGGGGTTGCACTCGACACGGCGCAGCGACGAATCGATGTCGAGGTGCGCTGCTCGGCCAGGACCTTGGCGTGCCCGAAGTGCGGCGCTGCCGACCAGCGCATCCATGATCGGCTGCGCCGCTCCTGGCGGCACCTGGACTTCTTCCAGTTTGAAGCCTGGTTGCACGCCGATGTGCCTCGCGTTGCATGTACGGGCTGCGGCAAGACCAGCCAGGCCGGCGTGTCCTGGGCGCGCGAAGGTCCGGGCTTCACCGCACTGTTTGAAGCGCTGGCGCTTGCGCTTTGCGGTGATCTGCCGGTGCTCCAAGCCGCAGCTCTGCTGCGGTGTGGCGACAAGCAGCTGTGGACGCGCATTGCCCATTTCGTCGGGCAGGCCCGCGCCCTCGGTGACATGCGCGACGTGACCAACGTGGGCATCGACGACACCAGCATGCACCGTGGCCAGAGCTACATCACCGTCGTGCACGACCTCGACGAGAAGCGCCTGCTGTTCGCCACCGACGGGCGTGACCACCAGACCGTGGTGGACTTCGCCGCCGACTTGAAACTCCATGGCGGCGACCCCGAGCAAGTGCGCCACGTCTGCCAGGACATGAGCGCGGCCTATGCCAAGGGCGTGGGCATGGCCCTGCCCAATGCGCAGATCAGCTACGACCGCTTTCACGTCGTGGCCATGGCCGTCGACGCGATGGACAAGGTCCGCCAGGCCGAGATGCGCGACGAACCCAAGGCGGTGAGCAAGGCCCTGGGTACGACCGATCGCAAGGCCATCAAAGGTCTGGTCTGGGGCATGCGCAAGAACCCCATCGGCTGGACCCAGGCCCAGACCCATTCGATGCACTGGTTGCAACGTTCTGGCCTGAAAAGCGCCCGGGCGTGGCGGCTGAAGATGGCCTTGCGCGCGGTCTATGCGCGCGCTGCCGCCAGCAACGATCCTGTGGCCGCCCGCATCGAGCTCAACACCTGGCTGAGCTGGGCCAGACGCTGCCGACTCGAGCCGTTCAAGAAGTTGGCCAGGACCATCACCGAGCGCGCCGACGCGGTCGTACGCGGCATGGTCGACAACCGATCGAATGCTTATGTCGAGGCCATGAACGGCTTGTTGCAGCAGGCCAAGCGTGCCGCCCGCGGCTTACGAACCTCGACCAACTTCATCGCCATCGCCATCGCCTACCTGCGCATGTCCAAGCTCAAGCATCTGCCCGCTCACCCTTTCGCCCCGCCCAGGCCGGCGCAATGAGATTGTTGCTTTCCATACTAAACGCGATAGAGCCCACCAGGTTGCCATCGGCACCAGCCACTTGCACCGGCCGGGCCTGCACCACCTGGGCCTGGCGGTTGAAGACCCAGACCTGCGGCAGGCCACCCTGCTGAAACACCGCCGACAGCGGCAGCTTGATCACCCCGGCACGCACCGGGGCATCCATCAGCACCTGGGCGGTCTGGCCCAGGCGCAAGGCGCTGGCGCCGATGTCGGCCTTGACAAGAAAGGTCCGGGTGGCCGGGTCGGCGGCAGCCGCCACCTCGCGCACCGCGGCGGGCAGCAGTCGATCATCGGCACCCCAGGCGCGCAGCTTCAGCGCCGCGGGCTTGCCCAGCAGCGCGCGCACCGCGCCGACCCGATCCTCAGGCACGCTGAACACCGCATCGCGCGCGCCGTCAAGGGCCAGGCGCAACACCGGCGCGCCGGCGGCCAGCACCGCACCCGGCTCGGCGTCTACCGCAGTCACCACGCCGGGGGCATCGGCCACCAGCAGCGCATAGCTGGCCTGGTTGGCCTGCAGGCCAGACTGCGCCCGGGCCTGCTCGGCCTGGGCCCGGGCCGCCTTCAGCGCTGCCTCGCGCCGCTCGAGCTCCAGCCCGCTGATGAAGTTCTGCTCGCGCAATTCCTTGTAGCGCTTGAATTCGGCCTCGCTCAGTGCGAGCTGGGCCTGGGCGCTGCTCAAGGCTGCGCGGGCCGCATCCTGGCCCAGCACCAGATCGGCGGCGTCGATCTGTGCCAGGGCCTGGCCGGCCTTGACCGAATCGCCCACATTGACCATGCGCCGCTGCAACTTGCCGCCCACCCGAAACCCCAGCCGGCTCTCGGTGCGGGCGCGGACCTCCACCGCATACTCGTGCTGCAACAGGCTGTTGCCGTCTGCCACGGTCAGGGTCCGCACCGCCCGAACGGGCTCTTCAATCACCGGCTTGGGGCCGCAGGCCACCCGCACCGGCAACAACAGCAAGGCAATCGACGCGGGGCGCATGGCAAACCTCTTTTGGACCCCAGCGCTGGGCTTTTATTTTAATGACTGACTGGTCAGTAATATAAATTCAAGCCTTGCTGGATGTCAAACAGAAGACCTGCGATGACCCCGACCCGCGCAGGCTTGCCGGGTGCGGCGTTGCCCGGCGCGGCGCGACAATCCACAGCGTGAGCATCGATCATGACGAGAATTTCCCTGTGGCCTCGCTGCTGTGCCCGCCAGCGCTGCGCGCACCGGTACTGGCGATCTACCACTTCGCGCGCACCGCCGACGACCTGGCCGACGAGGGGCAGGCCACACCCGCGCAGCGACGCCAGCAGCTGGCCGCCTACCGTCAGGCCCTGCATGCGGCCAGCCAGGGGCAGGCGCAGGACAGCCCCTGGCCCGGCGTTTTCCCGGCACTGGCCGGGGCTATACAGCGGCATCGGCTGCCCGAGCCCCTGCTACACGACCTGCTGGACGCCTTCGAACAAGACACCGGCAACCCGCGCTACCCCGACCGCGCCAGCCTGCTGGACTACTGCCGTCGCTCGGCCAACCCGGTGGGTCGACTGATGCTGCACCTGGCCGGCGTGCATGACGAGCTGTCCCTGCGCCAGTCCGACGCCATCTGCAGCGCGCTGCAGCTGATCAATTTCTGGCAAGACCCCAGCGTCGACCACCCGCGTGGGCGGGTCTACCTGCCGCTGGACGACGCCCGGCGGCATGGGGTCGACATCGAACACGCTGTCGCCTCGGGCGACAGCCCGGCCACCCAGGCCCTGCTGCGCGATCTGTGCCAATGGAGCGCCAGCCTGATGCAGTCCGGTGCACCGCTGGCCTGCCGCGTGCCCGGGCGGCTGGGGTGGGAATTGCGCCTGGTGGTGCAAGGCGGCTTGCGCATCCTTGAGAGAATCGCCGCCATGCAGTACCAAACCCTGGGCCAACGCCCGGCCTTGCGCAAGTGGGATCTGGTTCCCATGGCCTGGCGCGCACTGCGGATGCGGCCGACCCATGCCACGCCCGGCTTTGCGCAGGCCTGAACGGCAGTGCAGGTGACGCCGGAGCAGTATGTGCAGGACAAGGCCGCTGCCAGCGGCTCGTCCTTCTACTACGCCTTCCTCTTCCTGCCGCCCCACCGGCGCGCCGCGATTACCGCCTTCTATGCCTTCTGCCGCGAGGTGGACGACGAGGTGGACGAAATGCGCGACCCGGGCGTGGCCGCTACCAAGCTGGCCTGGTGGCGCCAGGAGGTGGCCAAGGGCTTCGAGGGCCGGTCCACCCACCCGGTGATGCAGGCCCTGATGCCGCATGTGGCCGCCCACGGCATCAACGCCGACCACCTGCTGGCGGTGATCCAGGGCTGCCAGATGGACCTCGACCAGACCCGCCACCTCGATTTCACCGGCCTGCAACGCTACTGCGACCTGGTGGCCGGCGTGGTGGGCGAGGTGGCGGCCCGCATTTTCGGCCACCAGCAGCCCGCCACCTTGGCCTATGCCCACCGGCTGGGCCTGGCGCTGCAGCTCACCAACATCATCCGCGACGTCGGCGACGACGCGCGCATGGGCCGCATCTACCTGCCGATGTCCGAGCTGCAGCAGTTCGATGTCAAGGCCCATGAACTGCTCAAACGCGATGCGCCCTGGGGCTACAGCGAGCGCTTCAGCGCCTTGATGCGCTTCCAGGCCGAGCGCGCCCACCGCACCTACGACGAGGCCCTGGCGCTCCTGCCCGAGGCCGACCGGGTGGCGCAAAAGCCCGGCCTGATGATGGCCAACATCTACCGCTGCCTGCTGCGCGAGATCGAGGCCGACGGCTTTCAGGTCCTGCACCAACGCACCTCGCTGACGCCGGTTCGCAAGCTGTGGATCGCCCTCAAGACCCATTGGCGCGGGCATTGAAACCGACTGCGGCCGGTGCACCGGTGGCGGTGGTGGGCGCGGGCTGGGCAGGCCTGGCGGCAGCGGTCGCGCTGGTTCAGGCCGGCAGGCCGGTCACGCTGTTCGAGATGGCTGCGGCGCCGGGCGGCCGCGCCCGGCAATTGCCGGCCGCCCAAGGCGATTTCGACAACGGCCAGCACATCCTGATCGGTGCCTATGCCCAGACCCTGGCATTGATGCGCCAGGTGGGCGCCGACCCCGACCGCCTGCTGCTGCGCCAACCGCTGGCGTTGCGCTACCCCGATGGCAGCGGGTTGACATTGCCGCCCGGCCTGGCGGTGCCGGCCTTCGTGCGCGCCGTGCTGGCCGCGCGCGGATGGCGCCTGGCAGACAAATGGGCGCTGCTGGCGGCGGCGACGGCCTGGCTGGCGCGCAGCTTCGACTGCCCGGGCCACCTCACGGTGCAGGCGCTGTGCCAGGCCCTGCCAGCCCGGGTGCGCGACGACCTGATCGACCCGCTGTGCGTGGCCGCGCTCAACACCCCTGCCGGCAAGGCCAGTGCCCGGGTCTTTCTGCGGGTCTTGAAGGACGCATTGTTTGCCGGCCCTGGCAGCGCCGACCTGCTGCTGCCGCGGGTGGGCCTGTCGGCGCTTCTGCCGGAACCCGCCCTGCGCTGGCTGCAGGCGGCCGGGGTCGACTTCGAGGCCCGCCACCGGGTGCATCAACTGGCGCCGCCGGCACCGGGCCAGGCCGGCTGGTCGGTCGATGGCCAGTGCTTCCACGGTGTGGTGCTGGCCTGCGGCGCGCTGGAGGCGGCGCGCCTGGTGGCCCCGCATCAAGCCCGGTGGGCACAGGCGGCCAGTCGGCTGGACTACGAGCCCATCGTCACCGCCTACCTGACCGATCCACAGTTGCGCCTGCCGCAGGCGATGGTCACCTTGCGGGCCGAGGGCCAGGCGCCAGCGCAATTCGTCTTCGACCTGGGCAGGCTGGGCCGCCACCCGGCCTGCTTCGCCTGGGTCGTCAGCGGTGCGGCCGACCACCTGAGGCTGGGACTGGCTGACTGCGGGCAGCGCGTGCTGGCGCAGGCGCGCCAGGTGTTTCCTGGCGCCTTCGTCGGTGATGCGGACCAGGTCATCCGCCGCCTGGTGGCCGAACGGCGCGCCACCTTTGCCTGTGTGCCGGGCCTGGACCGCCCCGACACCTGGGTCGCGCCTGGTCTGGTGGCGGCCGGCGACTACCTGGCCGGGCCCTACCCGTCCACACTCGAAGGCGCGGTGCGCTCGGGCCAGGCTGCTGCCCAGGCCCTGCTGGTCTGAGAGACTGAGAGTTTTTCGATCATGCCCGCTCACCACCCCAAAACGCACCCGCTCGTCGTTGCAAATGCTCGCCATAGCCCGGGCTATGG
>JAYUQJ010000461.1:0-2949 GCA_043756825.1 Betaproteobacteria bacterium
GCGCTGCGCAACAACACCCTGGGCACCTACCACGCAGCCCAGGCGGCAGCCGAGGTGGGTGCCGAGCGCTTTGTGTTGATCAGCACCGACAAGGCGGTAAACCCCACCAACGTGATGGGCGCCACCAAGCGCGCGGCCGAGATGGTGGTCAGCATGATGGCCGCCGACCATCCCGGCAGCCGCTTCATGGCGGTGCGCTTTGGCAATGTGCTGGGCAGCAGCGGCAGCGTGATCCCGAAGTTCAAGGAGCAGATCGCCAAAGGCGGCCCGGTGACAGTGACCCACCCGGACATCATCCGCTATTTCATGACCATCCCCGAGGCGGCGCGGCTGGTGCTGCAGGCCGCGATCATCGGCGAGAGCGGCCAGGTGCTGGTGCTGGACATGGGCGAGCCGGTAAGGATTGTCGACCTGGCGCGGGATCTGATCCGGTTGTCGGGGCATGCGGTCGAGGAGATCGCGATCGTGTTTTCGGGCTTGCGGCCTGGGGAGAAGTTGTTCGAGGAATTGCTGGCCGACGACGAGGTCACCTTGCCCACACGCGCTGAGCGGCTGCGCATTGCGCGGCTCGACGACCGCCCCGAACCCGTGCGTGCGCTGCTGCGCGGGGTGCCACCAGCCTATGCGGCCGGGGCTGAGGCCGAGGTGCGCAGGCAGTTGTCGCAGGCCGTGCCAGAGTATCGTCCGGCGGGCGATTGAGGCCCAGCCCGTCTCTTGCAATTCCCCGTCGTGGCGCTGCGCCGGCCGTGCCGTTCTGATTGCACGCACTGCTGGGGCTGGCCGGTGTGCGCGATCTGCAGGGCCACCCGGTGGCAGGTGAGTCGATTGCCTGTTCCATCGATCCCAAAGTCAGTTTGCCAATAAATACAAAAACTTGTATATTCGGGGCGTGACCAATCCCAAGTCCGTTGAGTTCCGGGGCAACTCCCTTGATGACCTTCGTGCCTTCCCGATCGAGGCCAGGCGAGAGGCAGGCCATCAGCTTGACCACGTACAGAGTGGCCAGGAACCAGATGACTGGAAGCCCATGAATGCCGTGGGCCAAGGTGTCAAGGAGCTTCGGATTCGGGATGCTGCCGGTGCCTTTCGAGTTATCTACGTCGCCAAGTTCGTCGATGCCGTCTAGGTGCTTCATTGCTTTCAGAAGAAGACAGAGAAGACAAGCAAGACCGACGTGGACCTGGCCGCCAAGCGTTTCCGTGACCTGTTGAAGGAGCTAGGCCAATGAGCAACCACCGATTTACCAGCGTCTGGGATGCCATCGAGGACACCCCGGAAGAAGCGGAAAACATGAGGCTTCGTTCTGTCTTGATGACCGCGCTGAAGAAGCACCTCACCCGCACCGAAATGAGCCAGGCGCAAGCCGCCAAACTCTTGGGCGTGACTCAGCCCCGTGTGTCTGACCTGATGCGAGGCAAGATCAACCTGTTCGGCCTTGATGCACTGGTGAACATGGCAACGGCTGCCGGGCTGCACATCGAAATGCAGGTTCTTGAAAGTGCCTGATCAAGACGTGCAGCGGTCCGCAAGGCAGCGGGCCGCGGCGGCCCGGTCACCGTGACCCACCCGGAGTCCACCAAGGCTTGATGCAGAGCTGCATTGCCGCACCGCTGCATGCGGCCTGGCCGGATGGCCCTCGCCGCAGGTCTGAGAGAGGTACTCGCCAGCCAACGGGCAGCATTCTTTGAAATAAGAAATTTGTACCGCAAATTGATCGTCAATCGATCAAAATGCGAGGATGTTGAAGCGCCATTTGCAGCCCATCGTGGAGCGCCGCCTGGCGCAATTTCCGGCAGTGGCGCTGCTCGGGCCGCGCCAGGTCGGCAAGACCACGCTGGCCCAGGCGGTGGCTGCCAGCCATGCGGGCGCCTTGCTGCTGGACCTGGAGCGCGAGTCCGATCGAGCGGCCTTGGCGCAGCCCGAGCTGTTTCTGCCCCGCTACCGCGACCGCCTGGTGGTGCTGGACGAAGTGCAGCACATGCCGCAGCTGTTCTCGGCGCTGCGCCCGGAGATCGATGCGCAGCGGCACCCGGGCCGATTCTTGCTGCTGGGTTCGGCCTCTGGTGAGTTGCTGCGCCAGACTGGCGAGTCGCTGGCCGGCCGCGTGGCCTATGTCGAGCTGACGCCGCTGCTGGCCGCCGAACTGCCCACCGATCTAGGCACCCTGCAGACTCTGTGGCAGCGTGGCGGCTACCCGTTGAGCTACCTCGCTCCCGATGACGAAGCCGCCTTCCAGTGGCGGCAGGACTTCGTCCAAACCTTTTTGCAGCGTGATCTGCCGGCGATGGGCTTGCGCGTACCCGCCGAGACCTTGCGCCGCTTCTGGACCATGCTTGCCCACCTGCAGGGCCAGATGTTCAACGCATCACAGCTGGGCATGGCCCTGGGCGGCGCCTCGCACACCACCACCGCGCGCTACCTCGACACACTGGTCGACACCATGATGGTGCGCCGGCTTGAGCCCCATCTTGCCAACGTCGGCAAGCGCCTGGTCAAGTCACCCAAGGTCTACGTGCGCGACAGCGGATTGCTGCATGCGATGCTTGGGCTGTCCACGGTGCGCGACCTGCAGGGTCACCCTGTGGCCGGCGCCTCCTGGGAGGGCTTCGTCATCGAGCAGGTTGCCGCCGCGCTGCCCGCCGGCGCGCAGATCGGCTTCTACCGCACGGCGGCAGGCGCGGAACTGGATCTGGTGGTCGAATTCGGCGCCCGCAAGATCGGCATCGAGATCAAGTTCTCGGCGGCACCCAAACCTACCAAGGGCTTCTGGCAATCGCTGCAGGATCTTGCGATCACCCGCGCCTTTGTCGTTGCCCCGGTATTGCGGCGTTACCCGCTGGCGCCTGGGGTGGAGGTCGTGCCCTTGTCCGACTTGCCGAGCTTGGTGTCCGAACTGAATGCTTGAGCGCGTGGCAACGACCCATGTCGAAGGGATGCAACACCCGCAAA
>JAYUQJ010000462.1:0-2948 GCA_043756825.1 Betaproteobacteria bacterium
ATCGTCGAGCGCGACCTGGCGCCGCCGCGCGGGCAGGCCGGGCCGAGCGGGCTGTCGGTGCTGCTGGACCTGATGGGCCAGGGCTTTGACGGCGGCACCGATGTGCAGGGCCCGATTGAGCGCGCCATCGACCGGGTGCACCAGGCACGCTGGGCCAGCGCCGACCTGCTGATCGTCAGCGACGGCGAATTTGGCTGCACCCCGGCCACCCTGGCGCGGCTCGACCAGGCCCGCGCCACGCTCGGCTTGCGGGTGCAGGGCGTGCTGGTGGGCGACCGCGAAACCATGGGCCTGATGGAAGTGGCCGATGACATCTTCTGGGTGCGCGACTGGCGCCGCCACGGGCCCCAGCCGGCGCGGGCCAGCGCGGGCGGCCAGGCCGGCGCGGCCTTCTCGCCGGTGCACAGCAAGAGCCTGACCGCGCTGTACTTCCCGAATGCCCTGTCGGCGCGCGCGGCGCGGCACAAACCCGGGTAAGCGCGGGGCGCGGCACATGCGAGCATGCAGCCGGCCTGCCCGCCTGGCTGCACGCCACCTGCACCGACCCCCACCGACCCCCCACCGACCCCCCACCGTCCCCCAACCGTCCCCCAACCGTCCCCCGACCGTCCCCCAAGCGCCATGCCCACCCCCAGCCAGACCCAGCCCAGCCTGCGCCAGCGCCTGCTCGGCCTGGGTCTGGCCGCCGGCTTGATGCTGCCCATGGCCCCGGCCCTGGCCTGGGACCTGGCGGGCAGCCACCGGGTGCTGCTGCACGGCCGCGACGGCGCGGTGCTGCACCTGGGCGATGTCAGCTTCACGCCGCAGGCCGACGGCCGCAGCCGCTTTGCGCTGACGCTGCGCCACCCGCCCTTCAAGGACTTTTTCCTGTCGATGAAGGAGTTCAAGTGCGTGGAGAGCCCGGCCGAGGTCTTCTGCCACGTGCCCTACCCCTACCCCCAGCCGGGCAGCGTCAGCCTGGACGATCTGGCCTGGCTGGAGCATGCGCTGCTGTTCATGTTCAAGACCCCGGCTGAATTCGGGGCCAAGCTCTGGAACGGCGTCTACTTCAAGCTCCAGCCCGGCGCGCGCGGCCTGGAGGGCCGCCCCCAGGCCATCGACCTCAACCGTATCAGCGCGCCGCCTGCCCAGGCCCTGGTGCCGCCCTACCGGCCGGCGCTGCGCGACGACATCGCGCCCGGCGCGCGCTGGTTCGGCCGCCTGACCATCGAGTGAGCGCAGCGGCGGCGGCCCGCCTGGTGCATCAGGCCGCTGGCAGGTAGCGCACCGCCAGCACCCCGGCAATCGCCGCGATGCCGGCCTGCACCTCGGGCGTGACCGGGCTGTCCACGTCCACCAGGGTGTAGGCCATGTCGCCGCGCGACTTGTTGACCATGTTGTGGATGTTCAGCCCGGCATTGGCCATCGCGGTGGAGATCTGCCCCAGCATATTGGGCACATTGGCATTGGCGATCGCTACCCGGAAGGCCGACTCGCGCCCCATGCTCACCGCCGGAAAGTTGACGGCATTGCTGACATTGCCGTTCTCCAGGTAGTCGCGCAGCTGGTCGACCACCATCACCGCGCTGTTTTCCTCGGCCTCGCGGGTGGACGCGCCCAGATGGGGCAGCGCGATCACACCGGCCCGGCCGTGGATCGCCGCACCAGGGAAATCGCAGACATAGTGCGCCAGGCGCCTGGCCTCCAGCGCGTCGAGCACCGCGCCGTCGGCGACCACGCCCTCGCGGCTGAAGTTCAACAACACCGCGCCGGCACGCATCAGGCCGATGTTGGCGTCGTTGACCAGTTGGCGGGTGGCGTCGACCAGCGGCACGTGCAGGGTGACGAACTGGGCGTTGCGCAGCACGTCGTTGACGCTGGTCGCGCGCCGCACCTGCGAAGGCAGGCTCCAGGCCGCGTCCACGGTGATTTCGGGGTCGAAGCCCAGCACGTTCAGGCCCAGCTTGATGGCCGCGTCGGCCACCATGCAGCCGATCTTGCCCAGGCCGATGATGCCCAGGGTCTGGCCGGCCAGCTCATAGCCGGCAAAGTGCTTCTTGCCGTCCTCGACCTGCTTGTCCAGGTCGGGTGCGTTGGCGTCCAGCGCGGCCACGAAGGCCATCGCCGGGGCGATGTGGCGGGCCGCCATCAGCATGCCGGCCAGCACCAGTTCCTTCACCGCATTGGCATTCGCGCCGGGCGCATTGAACACCGGCACGCCCCGCGCGCTCATGGCCTTGACCGGGATGTTGTTGGTGCCGGCACCGGCCCGGCCGATGGCGCGCACGCTGGCTGCGATGTTGACGGCATGCAGATCGGCCGAACGCACCAGGATGGCGGCGGGGTCGGCCACATCCTTGCCGACGCGGTAGGTCTCGGCCGGCAAGCGCGACAGGCCGCTGGCGGCAATCTGGTTGAGCACCAGCACGCCGAAACGATCACCCACGGCCAGGCCGGCAGGCCTGGCCGCTTCGCCGGGCGAGCGCCCGTCCGCAGGGACGGTCACACGTCCGGGCTCAGCCATGCTGGGCCTCGAATTCCTTCAGGTAGGCCACCAGCGCCTGCACGCCCTCGACCGGCATCGCGTTGTAGATCGATGCGCGCATGCCGCCCACCGATCGGTGACCCTTCAACTGCACCATGCCACGCGCCTGCGCACCCTTCAGGAAGGCCTCGTCCAGACTCTCGTCCCTGAGCTTGAAGGGGACGTTCATCAGCGAGCGGTCGGCGCGGTTGATGGGGTTGCTGAAGAACTTGCTCTGGTCGAGGTAGTCGTACAGCAGCGCCGCCTTGGCGCGGTTGTGCGCCTCCATCGCCACCAGGCCACCGCGCTGCTTGATCCAGTTGAACACCAGCCCCGCGATATAGATCGCATAGGTGGGCGGGGTGTTGAGCATCGAGTCGTTGTCGGCCTGCTCCTGGTAGTTGAAGGCCGACGGGCACAGCGGGTGGGCATGGCCCAGCAGGTC
>JAYUQJ010000463.1:0-2947 GCA_043756825.1 Betaproteobacteria bacterium
GCCCCATAGCTACAGCTATGGGGCTGCAAATCCGACAAAAACTGTCCTCGCTGGGGTCAAACTTCGCTTCGACGCCCCAAGTCCGACAGGCTCCTAGCCGTGCCGGTGGGTCGGGCGGTTCAGGGGCGAACTCAGAGGTTCACACCTGCTTAGCCGATATCGGAAATCTGCAAGGGAAACTGACCCAGCGGGCGGCAGGCGAAATAGTGCTTGAGCGTCTCGCGCACCGTCCGGAAGGCGATCTCGTCCCAGGGAATCTCGTGCTCGTGGAACAGGCGGGCTTCCAGGGTCTCGGAGCCCGGATCCAGCCGCGTACTGAGCATGCGGGCGCGGTAGAAGAGATGCACCTGGCCCACCATCACCACATTCATCAGCGTGAACAGGCCCTGCATCTCGACCTGCGCGCCGGCTTCTTCCACGGTTTCGCGCAAGGCGCCCTGCTCGACGGTTTCACCCAGCTCCATGAAGCCGGCCGGCAAGGTCCAGTAGCCATAGCGGGGCTCGATGGCGCGCTTGCAAAGCAAGACCTGCTCGCCCCACACCGGTACCGTGCCCACCACATTGAGCGGGTTTTCGTAGTGGACGGTGGCGCAGGCCGGGCAGACAGCCCGGTCGCGGTTGTCGTCGTCCGGCGTGCGGTAGTCCACCGTGGTGCCGCAATGGCGGCAGTGCTTGATTCGGCGCATCTCGATCATCTTCAAAAGTGTAGCGGGGTGCATGGCATCATCCGACCCGCATGACCCTGCAGCGTCTGCGTCATCCATCCCAACCCGCCCCGACAGGCGCATCGCCATGAACTTCGTGCTTCCGCCCGCTGCCCCTGCCACCGCGCTCGTGGTGGGTGGGGGTGAATTTCCGGTACACCGCATCTATTGCGTGGGACGCAATTACGCCGAGCATGCCCAGGAGATGGGTTTCAGCGGGCGCGAGGCGCCCTTTTTCTTTCTCAAGCCCGCCGATGCACTGGTGCCGGTGGCGGACGGCGAGACCGGCCAGATGGCCTATCCGCCCTTGACGGCCAACCTGCACCACGAGGTCGAACTGGTGGTGGCCATCGGCCTTGGCGGACGCAGCATCGCCGTGGCCGATGCGGCCCGCCACATCTGGGGCTATGCCATCGGCCTGGACATGACCCGGCGCGACCTGCAAAACGAGATGAAGAAGCAAGGCCGACCCTGGTGCATCGGCAAGGCCTTCGATGAATCGGCACCTATCGGCCCGATCCATCCCATCGCCCGCACCGGTGAGCTGACCCTTGGCAAGATCGACATCACGGTCAACGGCACGCTGCGCCAGCAAGGCGACCTGGGCGATCTGATCTGGAGCGTAGCCGAGACCATCTCGACCTTGAGCCAGGCCTGGGCCCTGCGGCCCGGCGACCTGATCTTCACCGGCACGCCGGCCGGCGTGGCCGCCGTCGTACCGGGCGACCTGATGGAGGCACGCATCGCCGGGCTGGGTTGCTTGCGCGTGCAGGTGAAGTAAGGCCAGGTCCGGCTTCTGGCCCCCCATCCTCGGCAGGCGCCCGCAGCATGCAGCTCTACAACTACTTTCGCTCCTCGGCCTCCTACCGGGTGCGCATTGCGCTGGCCCTCAAGGGTCTGGATTACGACTACCTGCCGGTGCACCTGGCGCGCAAAGAGCACCTGGCCGAATCGTTTGCAGCGTTGTCGCCGTCGCGCCTGGTGCCCCTGCTCAAGGACGGCGATGCCTGGCTGACCCAATCGCTGGCAATCATCGAGTACCTGGACGAGACACACCCCCAGCCACCGCTGTTGCCGGCCGATGCGCTGGGCCGGGCGCGGGTGCGCGCGCTGGCCCAGGACATCGCCTGCGAGATCCACCCGCTCAACAACCTGCGCGTGCTGCGCTACCTGACCCACGACCTGAAGCTCAGCGAGGACGACAAGAACCGCTGGTATCGCCATTGGGTGGAATCCGGCCTCGAGGGGGTGGAGCGCCAGCTGGCCGCCCAGCCCGCGCGCTTCTGCCATGGCGACAGCCCGACGCTGGCCGATTGCACCCTGGTGCCGCAAATCTTCAATGCCCAGCGCTTTGATTGCCGCACCGCGCATGTGCCGCAGGTGATGCGGGTGTTCGAGGCCTGCATGCGGCTTGCAGCCTTCAGCAAGACCCAGCCTGCGGCCTGCCCGGATGCCAGCTGACGCAGCGGCGCGGCCCTTGTTGCTGCCGCGCGCCCTGCGACCGGACTGGCCGGCGCCGCCCGGCATCAGCGCCTTGATGAGCACACGCCAGGGTGGCGTCAGCGCAAGCCCGTTTGCCAGCCTCAACTTGCGGCCCGCCGGCTTGCGCGGCGACCTGGCAGATGCGCCGGCTGCGGTGCAGGAGAACCAGCGGCGCTTTGCTGCCGCACTGGGCGCGCGCCCGGTCTGGTTGGACCAGGTGCATGGCAGCGCCGTCGTCCGACTCGGCGCTGCGACCCCAAGCGATGGGCTGCCGCAGGCGGATGCCAGCATCTGTACCGAGATCGGCATTGCCTGCAGCGTGCTGGTCGCCGATTGCCTGCCGGTGCTGCTATGCACCCGCGACGGCAGCGGCGTTGGCGCCGCGCATGCCGGCTGGCGCGGCCTGGCCACCGGGGTGCTGGACCATTGCGTCAGCGCGCTGTGCCAGGCCACCGGCCGGGCACCGGGCCAGCTGCTGGCCTGGTTGGGCCCCTGTATCGGCCCGTCCGCCTTCGAGGTGGGTGCCGACGTGCTGCAGGCTTTCGGCGCCGACCCGGACCGGCCCGATCCTGGCTTGTTCCTGCACCGGCCGCGCAGCGACGGCAGCCCGGCCTGGCTGGCGAATCTGCCGGCGCTGGCGCGACTGCGGCTGGCGGCGCTGGGCGTGTCGCAGGTCAGCGGCGGCGCATGGTGCACCGTGGGTGATGCTTCACGGTTCTTCTCGTTTCGGCGTGACCGCATCACCGGCCGGCTCGCTGCCG
>JAYUQJ010000464.1:0-2943 GCA_043756825.1 Betaproteobacteria bacterium
CGCGCCATGTCAAGCCAGTTGTGCAGATGCGCATCATCGGGAATCAGCTCTTTGACCTTGGCGTCCGTCTTGTATATGTCTTCGGGGTCACCCGAAAGCGCAACCCAGCGAAATGGGCCAATGCCGCGACAAAACAGGGGGCGAATATAGGCGGGCACAAATCCCGGGAAATCAAAGGCGTTGGTAACTCCCTCATCTTTGGCGACCTGTCGAATATTGTTGCCGTAATCGAGCGTCGGGATGCCCATCGCGTGCAAATCGAGCATCGCTTGTACATGTACGGCCATCGATTTTTTGGCCGAAATGATGACATTATTCGGATCTGTTACCCGCAGCGCAATCGCCTTTTCCAGACTCCAGCCCAATGGTAGATAGCCATTCAAAGGATCATGCGCGGACGTTTGATCCGTCACGACGTCCGGGCGAGCCTTGCTATCCCCTTTCTTTACGCGTGCGGCGATCTCTGGAAATATCTGCGCCGCATTGCCCAGTAAGCCAACCGATATCGCCTGGCCTTTTTCATGCGCGCCAGCGATGATCTGCAGCGCTTCGTCCAGCGATTTCGCTTTGGCATCAAGGTAGCGGGTGCGCAGACGCATATCGATGCGGGTTTCATCGCATTCCACCGCCAGCATCGAGGCACCCGCCATGGTCGCTGCCAAGGGCTGCGCGCCTCCCATACCGCCCAGCCCGCCAGTGAGAATCCATTTGCCGTTCAGATTTCCGCCGAAGTGCTGACGACCAATTTCGACGAAGGTCTCGTAGGTGCCTTGCACGATGCCCTGGCTGCCGATGTAGATCCAGGAGCCGGCCGTCATCTGGCCGTACATCATCAGGCCCTTGCGATCGAGTTCGTGGAAGTGCTCCCAGGTGGCCCACTTGGGCACCAGATTGCTGTTGGCGATCAGCACCCGCGGTGCATCGGCATGCGTGCGGAACACCCCCACCGGCTTGCCCGACTGGATCAGCAGGGTCTCGTCGTCACCCAGCGTGCGCAGACTGGCCAGGATGGCCTCGTAGCAATCCCAGTTGCGGGCCGCCTTGCCGATGCCACCGTAGACCACCAGGGCGTCGGGGTTCTCGGCCACCTCGGGGTCGAGGTTGTTCTGCAGCATGCGCCAGGCGGCTTCGGTCAGCCAGCTGCGGCAGGTGAGCGTGCTGCCCCGCGGCGCGCGCACCGGATGGGGCTGGGCGGCAATTTGGGCGGCAATATGGGCGGCTTCGTGGACGGCGGACAGGTCGGTCATGGCAAACCCCGGATCAGTGCTGCGATTGGGGATACATCCTACTTGTCTAGACAAGCTTGCACAAGTAGCATCAGCTCATGGTTTCTACCGCATCGCCAGGCACGGCCAAGTCGCCCCCCTATGCCCTGGTCAAGCAGTTCTTGAGGGACGGGCTGGCCGCCGGCCGCTGGGCGCCCGGGGCGCTGATGCCGTCGGAAGCCGAGCTGGTGGCGCAGTTCAAGGTCAGCCGCATGACCGTGAACCGGGCCTTGCGCGAACTGCAGGGCGAGGGGCTGGTGCAGCGCAACCAGGGCCTGGGCACCTTTGCGGCGCAGCTGGACAAGGTCTCGTCCACCCTGACCATCCGCGACCTGCATGCCGAGATCGAATCGCGCGGCCACCAGCACCATGCGGTGGTGCACCTGCAGCGCAGCGAGAAGGCAACCGCGGCGCTGGCGCAAGCCCTGGGCCTGGCCACTGGCGCCCGGGTCTTCCACACCCTGATCGTGCACCACGAGAACGGCATGCCGCTGCAGTGCGAAGACCGCTATGTCAACCCGGCTTGCTCGCCTGGCTACCTGGCGGCCGATTTCACCCGCACCACACCCACCCAGTGGTTGTTCGAGACCACCGCGCTGTGGCGCGCCCACTATGCGATCGAGGCCGCGCCGGCCAGCGCCGACGAGGCCCGCCTGCTGGGTGTGCCAGCAGGCGAGGCCTGCCTTGTGATCACCCGCAGCACCCACACCCGAGACGCCACCATCACGCTGGCCCGTCTGGTGCATCCAGGGCAGCGCTATCTCTTGCAGGGAGACTTTCAACCGTGAGCCTTCACCCCCGCTCCGCCACCGGGGCCCAACGCGCGGCCGCAGCGGCCGGCGCTGCCGAGCTGGCCGCCTTCCAGCGCGACGGCGCGGTCTGCCTGCGCCAGCTGCTGTCGGCCGACGAGGTGGCCCGGCTGGCACGCGGCATCGACCACAACCTGGCGCACCCCAGCCCGCGCGCCATCGTGGCCAGCCGGCCCGACGACCCCGGCCGCTTCGTCGAGGACTTCTGCAACTGGCAGAGCAACCCCGACTACGCGGCCGTGCTGTTTCACTCGGCGCTGGCCGACGCCGCCCAAGGCCTGATGGCCAGCCGCAGCGTGCGCCTGTATCACGACCACATGCTGACCAAAGAGGCGGGTACCCGCCAGCCCACGCCCTGGCACCAGGACCAGCCCTACTACAACATCGACGGGCGGCAGAACGTCAGCTTCTGGATCCCGGTCGACCCGGTCAGCCGGCCAGCCACGCTGGAGTTCCTGGCCGGCTCGCACCTGGGCCCCTGGCTGATGCCGCGCACCTTCCTCACCGGCCAGGCACGCTGGTTCCCCGAGGGCAGCCTGGCCGACCTGCCCGACATCGAGGCCGACCGCAGCGCCTTTCCCATCGTGGGCTGGGCCCTGCAGCCGGGCGATGTGCTGGCCTTCCACATGCTGACCCTGCATGCCGCCGCCGGGGTCGAGCCGGGCCGGCGCCGCCGGGTGTTCTCGGCCCGCTACATCGGTGACGACATCACCCATGCGCCCCGGCGCTGGGCCACCTCGCCCGATTTCCCGGGGCTGGCCGAAGCCCTGCCTGCGGGAGTCGCCATGGACCATGCGCTGTTCCCGCTGTTGATCGACCCGCGCCCATGACACCCCCTTTGACGTCCGTGGCGGACACCCCGCCCCAGC
>JAYUQJ010000465.1:0-2929 GCA_043756825.1 Betaproteobacteria bacterium
GCCCTGACCCTTCACACCCAAGCATTCGAAGGAGAGCCGCGATGAGATGCACCTGCTTCATCATTCCTCACGACGTGTTGAAGAAGCTGGCGGAGGACAGCAAACTTGCCGACGAGTTGCGCAAGGCGTCGCTGGACACCGGCAACATCAGCGTTGAACTGCGCAAGCTGCGCACACAGGCCGGCAAGCTGTCGAATGTGGTGGCCCTGGCCCAGCCCACCGAGCTGCTGGCCCTGGCGGCCGCGCCAGCCGTCGGGCTGTTCGATTGCCAGCAAACCCAGACCTTGCCGGGCACTGCGGTGCCGAATCCTGGCGCGTCGGCCGATGCCACCGTGAAACGCACCTTTGTCGAAACCAGCGCCGTGGCGGATTTCTTCAAGAAGGTCTTCAACCGCAATTCCATCGACAACGCCGGCATGACGATGATGTCGTCGGTGCACTATGGTCAGAAGTTCAACAACGCCATGTGGAACGGGTCTCAGATGATCTACGGCGATGGCGATCAGGCCATCTTCGTCGACTTCACCAAGGGCAATGACGTGATCGGGCATGAGCTCACCCATGGGGTCACCCAGCACACCCTGCGGCTGGCCTACTCGGGCGATGCCGGCGGCTTGAATGAAAGCATGTCCGATTGCTTCGGCTCGATGTTCCGCCAATGGCGCGCCAACCAGACGGCGGCCAAGGCCGACTGGCTGATCGGCAGCGACATCATCGGCCCCACCGCCAAGGCCAGGGGCCTGACCTGCCTGCGCAATATGGCCAATCCGGCCGACACCAAGGCCCTGGCGCCCCAGCCGACCAAGTACGCGCAAATCACCCCGGGCATGGGCCCGCACCAAAGCAGCGGCCCTCCCAATCTGGCCTTCTGCATCGCCTGCAAGACGCTCGGCGGCAAGAGCTGGGAGCGCATCGGCCAGGTCTGGTACCGTTCGATGACTGGATTCGGACCTTCGCCCCACATGAAAATGCCGAAATTCGCAGCCCGCACCCGCCAGGTGGCCGCGCAGATGTTTGCCACCGTGCCGGCGGTGGGTGCCGCTGTCGATGCAGGGTGGAAGCAGGTCGGGCTGTGATGACCCGGGCCCGGTCGCTGCCATGGCCAAGCTGAAGATCGAACGCCTGGGCGGCCTGGCAGGCTTTGGCCTGCCAGGCTCGCGTATCAAGAGCCGGGGCCAGGTGGCGCTGGCCGACCTTTCTGCCGCAGACCGGGCGACGGTCGAGTCCTTGTTCAAACGCAGGCGCAAGGCCGCAGCGACCCTGCCGGACGCGTTTCACTACCGCATCACATTGACCTCGGCCCAGGGCGACAAGACGGTGGATGCGGCGGAGCATGAGCTACCCGAGGCTTTGCGCGACGCGGTCCGGGACGAGCTCGAATAGGCCTTGCGCGCCCAGGCGCTGGCCCGCAGGCCGGGCTGGGGCGCCGGTCTTGCAGGGAAGGGTCGAAAGCATGCCCTGACCCGGCGTGATCCATGGCACCATCGCTGCATGAGCCAAGGTTTTGGAAACGAATCCCCGCGACCGCATGCCCATACTGCCCACCGACCACCGGCGCGTTATCTCTTGCTGATCGACGCCGGTGGCACCACAGTGGCGCGCCTGTTCCTGGACAGCTACGCCTTGGTGGCGGTATTCGATGCCGGCACCGAGGAAGTGGCCCAGATGACCCACGGGCTGTCCGCCACCCAGGACGCCACCGACGCGGCGTGGGACCGGGCGCTGGAAGGCCACAGCGCCGCCGAGCGACAGTCTGCCCAGGTGTACCGGCTCGCGGTCTAGCGGCGCCGCGACGGGCTGCTTAGTCGCGCCCCCATTTGCGGCCTCAACCCGGCGCGACGCGCCGCGCCGATCTGGGTTTGGCTGGCGCGGTTGCGCTGGACGGATCGGATGACCAGTGGTCTTCTGCCACCAGCCCCCCCAAGGTCCAGGTCCACTGGATGCGGCCGTAGACGAAAGTCAGGATCTCGCGCTCTGGCAGTTTGGCCAGTACCGGGTCGCGCAGGTCGAACATCTGGAAGTGCAGGCCCACCAGGCGCGCGTCAAACAGGCGCACGCTGTAGTGCTGCACCTCGGTGCCTGCGCCCGAGCCACCCCTGGCCTGCGCGGCCCAGAACTGCAGTTCCCAGTCGGTGATGGTTTCATTGCGCACCAGCAGGGTGTGCAGCGGGGGGGTGGCGACATCCACCTCTTTGGTCAGCACAAAGGGCTTGTGCTGGCGTTTGCCGGTGGGCTGGCCGCTGCCCGCATCGTGGGGCGCGACGATCTCATGGGCGGACGCAATCACCGCGATCCTGCCCTCGCGTCCCTTTTGCGTCACCGAGCCTTTGATCTCGCCTTGCTGCTGGCCCTTGAGCTTGAGGTAGGCCATCAGTGCCATGGCTTGCTCCTGGTTCGGGGGCGGCGTTGGCGTGTCGGCCAGAATGGCGACGCGGCGAAGCCCGTCGCGCCAGTCTGCAACGGGGCGGCCCCTGCCGCCATCCCCACGATGCCCATGCTGTGTGCTGCCGCCCTGACTGCAGGGCCTGGTGCGGCGAGGCCAGGTCAAGACCGGCGGCGGCATGCCGCTGCGGCGCTGCGATGCGCATCCTGATCCTGGGCGGCACCGGCTTCATAGGCCGTCATCTGGTGCACTTGCTGCTGGCCGGCAACCATGCTGTCACGGTGTTCAGCCGGGGCCTGCAGGCCGCCCGGCTGCCGGCCAGCGTCGATGCGCTGCGCGGTGACCGCGATGCCGGCGATGTCGGTCTGGCGGCCCTGGCCGGCCGCCGCTGGGATGCCTGCGTCGACATCAGTGCTTACACCCCGCGTCAATTGCGCGCCAGCACCGGGATGTTGGTGGGTGCCGTCGGGCGCTATGTCTTCCTCAGCGCGGTGATGGCCTATGCGCTGCCCATCCGGCCGGCTGACCGGCCGGTCAGCGAGGACC
>JAYUQJ010000466.1:0-2924 GCA_043756825.1 Betaproteobacteria bacterium
GAAGGCGCGCAGATCACCCTGCCCGGCGGCAATACACCCGAAGGGTGATCACGCGGGCGGGTGACGCGGCGTCGGGGCCGGGGCCGGGGCCGGGGCCGGGGCCGGGGCCGGGGCCGGGATAATCCGGCCCATGCTGCCTGCCCTGCCTTGCCCCACCGCCTGCCTGCCCGCCCCGGGGGCGCCGCTACGGGCCGGGCGGCGTTGGCTGGCTCTCCTGCTGGCCGGCGCCTTGCTGGCGGGCGCGCCGGCCTGGGCTGCCAAGAAACACCCGCGCAACAAGGCCAAGCCCGCCGTCGCCCTGGACGGCAATGCCGACGCGGTGACCTACGGCCGGCGCGCCGACGCCATTGCGCTGGCCCAGGTGCTGGCGGACAAACATGGCCTGGATCCGGCCTGGGTGCAGGGCCAGCTGGCGCAGGCCCGCTTCCAGCCCAGCGTGGCGCGCCTGATCATGCCGCCCAAGGCCGGTACCGCCAAGAACTGGGCCGCCTACCGGGCGCGCTTCATCGAGCCCGAGCGGATCCGCGCCGGCGCCGCCTTCTGGGCCGCCCATGCCCCGTGGCTGGACGCTGCCGAACAGCGCTACGGGGTGCCGGCCGCGATCGTGGTCGGCATCATCGGCGTCGAGACTTTCTATGGCCGCGTCACCGGCAACTACCGGGTGCTGGACGCGCTGGCCACGCTGAGCCTGGACTTTCCCAGCGGCCGCAGCGACCGCAGCCCCTTCTTTCGCGACGAACTGGGCCAGTTCCTGACCCTGGCCCACACCCAGCAATGGACACCGGCCAGCATCAAGGGCTCGTTTGCCGGCGCTATCGGCCTGGGCCAGTTCATGCCGGGCAGCATCAACCGCTTTGCGGTCGACTTCGACCAAAACGGCCAGATCGACATGAGCGCTGCCGTCGACGTGATCGGCAGCGTGGCGCATTACCTGGCAGAGCATGGCTGGCAACGCGGCCTGCCCACGCATTACCCGATCAAGCCACCAGTCGACAGCAGCCAGCGCGCCCGCCTGCTGGTGCCCGACATCCTGCCCAGCTTCAGCACCGCCCAACTGGCCGAGGCCGGCGCCGAGCTCGAAGCCACCGGTGCCGACCACAGCGGCCCGCTGGCCCTGGTGGAATTGCAGAACGGTGACGCCGCGCCCAGCTATGTGGCCGGCAGCCAGAACTTTTATGCACTGACCCGCTACAACTGGTCCAGCTACTACGCGCTGGCGGTGATCGAGCTGGGCCAGGCGGTTGCGGCAGCGCGGGCCGCCCGCTGACCGCGGCTCAGGCGCTGCGGCCCCGCCAGGCCAGGGCCAGCAGCGTCAATCCGCACAGCAGCGCGCCTGCGCCAAAGGTATAGCCCGCGCCCAGCCGGTCCCAGATCAGGCCGGCCAGCAGGCTGGCCATCAGCATCGCCACCCCGCTGACCAGGTTGAACACCCCGAAGGCCGTGCCGCGCAGCTCGGCCGGCGCCGCATCGGCCACCATCGTGGCCAGCAGGCCCTGGGTCATGCCCATGTGCAGGCCCCACAGCAGCACCCCGCCCAGCACCGCGCCCCAATGCAGGCTGCTGGCCAGCACCAGGTCGGCGGCGATCAGCACCCCCAGGCCCAGCGCCAGCAGGCTGCGGTGCGAGATGCGGTCGGACAGCTTGCCAAAGGGGTAGGCCGACGCCGCATAGACGACATTCATCGCCACCATCACCAGCGGCACCCAGGCCACCGGGATGCCGGCCTGCTGGGCCCGCAACACCAGAAAGGCCTCGGAAAAGCGCGCCAGCGTGAACAGCCCGCCCACCGCCACCACCCACCAGTAGGCCGGGCCGAGCAAGCGCAGCCTGGCCCTGCTGATCGGGTTGACACGGGCCACACCGGCCTGGCGCGGTGGCTCGCGCACCCCCCACGCCAGCAGCGCCACCGCGCCGACCGCCGGCAGCACCGCCACCCAGAACACCGCGCGGTAGTCATCGGCCCACAGCAGCATCAAGGCCACCGCCAGCAAGGGGCCGGCAAAGGCCCCCACGGTGTCGAGCGACTGGCGCAGCCCAAAGGCGGCGCCACGCAGCGCCGGCGGCGCGATGTCGGCCACCAGTGCATCGCGCGGCGCCCCGCGGATGCCCTTGCCGACCCGGTCGACCATGCGGGCGCCGATGATCCAGCCCAGGCCGCTGCCCGGCAGCGCCGGCGATCCCGCCAGAGCGAAGAAGGGCTTGCTCAGGGCCCCCAGCGCATAGCCCAGCAGGGCCAGGCCCTTGCGCCGGCCCAGCCAATCGCTCAGGGCCCCGGAGAAGACCTTGACGATCAGGGCGGTGGCCTCGGCCAGGCCCTCGATCAGGCCCACCACCAGCGCGCTGGCGCCGAGCACGCCCACCATGTACATCGGCAGCAGGCTGTGGATCATCTCGGACGAAATGTCCATCAACAGGCTGACGAAACCCAGCATCCAGATGCTGGCGGGCAGCCGGGGTCGGGTCATCGCCGGGCCGGCGGACATGACGCTGGGCAGACGCGGGCCGGCTCAGCGCACAGTTGCTGCGCCAACCAGGCCCCGCGCGCCAGCCGGTACAGGCAATGGCGCCGCAGGGGGCTTGACTCGGGCAGGCCGGGATGGTCGAAATCCTCGCCGCTGTCGGCCATGCCGATGCGCTGCATCACGGCGCGCGACGGGGTGTCGAGCAGGCTGGTGAACGACACGACCTGGGCCAGCCGCAGTGGCCCGAAGCCCAGCTGCAGCGCGGCGCGCGCCGCCTCGGTGGCATAGCCTTGGCCCCAATGCGCGCAGGCCAGGCGCCATCCGATCTCCACGCAGGGCGAGAACGCAAACACCCGGCGCGGAACCGACAGGCCGGCAAAGCCGATGAACTCCCCGGTGGCCAGCAGCTCCAGCGCCCAGTTGGCCCAGCCGCGTTCGGCAAAGGCCTGCTGCCAGGCGTCG
>JAYUQJ010000467.1:0-2918 GCA_043756825.1 Betaproteobacteria bacterium
TCGCACAGCTTCAACGACATCTCCACCGGCAACGACGCCACCCCGCTGTGGCTGCCGCAGCTGGCGATGGCCGCCGGCACCCTGGTGCTGTGGGTGGCCTTCGTCGACGAATGGGTGCTGGAATGGCGCGGCCAGCGCCGGGCCGTGGTCAGCGACGAGATGCTGCACAACGAATGAATGACCTGCTGATCACCGCGCTGCTGATCGGGTCGCTGTTCCTGATCCTGGGCAGCGGCGTCTGGATCGGCCTGACGCTGTCGGGCGTGGCCTGGATCGGGATGCAGGTGTTCAGCAGCCGGCCTGCCGGCGATGCGATGGCGGTCACGATCTGGGGCTCGTCGTCGAGCTGGACGCTGACCGCGCTGCCGCTGTTCATCTGGATGGGCGAGATCCTGTTCCGCACCCGGCTGTCCAGCGACATGTTTCGCGGCCTGTCGCCCTGGGTGCAGGGCCTGCCCGGCCGGCTGCTGCATACCAATGTGATCGGCTGCACCATCTTCGCGGCGGTCTCGGGCAGCAGCGCGGCCACCTGCGCCACCATCGGCAAGATGACCCTGCCCGAGCTGAAGCGCCGCGGCTACCCCGACGACATCGCCATCGGCTCGCTGGCCGGCGCCGGCACGCTCGGCTTGCTGATACCGCCGTCGATCATCATGATCGTCTATGGCGTCAGTGCCGATGTGTCGATCGCGCGCCTCTTCATGGCCGGGGTGCTGCCCGGCGTGATGCTGGCCAGCCTGTTCTCGGGCTACCTGGTGGTCTGGGCGCTGCTCAACCCGGGGCGGGTGCCTGCGGCCGATGCGCCGATGAGTTTTGCGCAAAAGCTGTACGAATCGCGCCACCTGATCCCGGTGGTGCTGCTGATCGCTGCGGTGCTGGGCTCGATCTACAGCGGCGTGGCCACCGCCACCGAGGCTGCCGCAGTGGGGGTGCTGGGCTCGCTGGTGCTGTCGGGCCTGCAGGGCTCGCTCAACTGGGCCAGCTTCCGGGACGCGCTGATGGGCGGCACCCGCCTGTACTGCATGATCGCGCTGATCCTGGCCGGTGCCAGTTTCCTGACCCTGGCCATGGGTTATATCGGCCTGCCGCGCCACCTGGCCGAATGGATAGGCGGGCAGGGCCTGAGCCCGCTGGCCCTGCTGACGGTGCTGATGCTGTTCTACATCGTGCTGGGCTGCTTTCTCGACGGCATCAGCATGGTGGTGCTGACCATGGGCGTGATCCTGCCCACGGTGCAGAAGGCCGGCATCGATCTGGTGTGGTTCGGCATCTTCATCGTGCTGGTGGTGGAGATGGCGCAGATCACGCCGCCGGTGGGCTTCAACCTGTTCGTGCTGCAGGGCATGACCCAACGCGAGATCGGCTGGATCGCCCGGGTGACCTTGCCCTTCTTCTTTCTGATGATCCTGGCGATCGGCCTGATCTGGGTCTTCCCCGGCATCGTCACCGCGCTGCCCAGCCGGATGTAGACGCGCGGGCGGGATTTGCGCCATCAAGGCGCCGCTGTTCGGGCCTTGCGCCGGGCGCCACACCCCTAGCATCGAGTTTCACCCTGCCTGACTGCCCAAAAGGGCCGGCAGCGCTGTGCTCCGCGCAAGGATCCGCCATGTCCGACCTGTCATCCCCGCCGCTGTCGCTGGTGCCCCTGGACCCGGCCCAGGCCGAGGCCTTTGCCTGGCCCACCCCGCCCACGCCCGGCTACCCGGCACCGGTGCCCCAGACCGAGATCGAGCCCTGCGAGATCGAAGGGCCGAACGGCCGGCTCAACCAGGGCCTGCTGCACGCCTTCGACGCCACCCTGGGCCTGGCGCATGTGCAGGTGCCGCCGTCGCGCAACCTGCTGGCGCTGCGGCCCACCCAGTTTCGCCGGCTCACCCTGACCCGCGCGCTGCTGCCGCTGGCGCCCCCAGGCGGCGCCGCCTTCGACATCACCACGCCGCTGCTGCCGCAGCGCACGGTCAGCCAGGTCAAGCTGCGCTACAAGGACGGCAGCGAACAGCAGGTGGCCAGCATCGGCAAGGTCGAGACCTCGCTGGGCCTGTTCACCTTTACGCCGGTCGACGCCACGGGCCAGGTACTGCGCAACTTCTACCCGCGCCAGATGCTGGCCGCCGGCGCCATCGGCCCGCGCATCGGCGAGGTGCTGGTGGACCAGCAGGCCACCACCCCGGCGCGGGTGGAGGACGCTGCGGCCGAACAGACCAAGCTGCGCAGCCGCAAGATCGGCGACATCCTGGTGACGCAGCAGATCGTCACCCCCGAGCAGTTGCTGGTGGCCATAGACCAGCAGGCCAAGATGCCGATGGTGCGCATCGGCGAGGCGCTGCAGGCCCTGGGCTTCGTCAGCGAGGCCAAGCTGACCGAGGCGCTGCGCCTGCAGGCCAGCGACCGCAGCCTGCCCTTGGGTGAACTGCTGGTGCGGCGCGGCGATGTCACCCGGATGGACCTGCAATCGGCCCTGGCCCGCAAGATGGGCTACCCGATCGTCGATGTGGATGCCTTTCCGGTCGAACCCGAGGGCGTGGCACGGCTGCCGCTGTTGGTGGCGCGCCGGCTCAACGCGCTGCCGTTGATGATGCGCGGCGGGCGTCTGGTGGTCGCGCTGGAAGACCCGTCGGCACGCCAGCCCATCGACGAGATTGAATTCATCGCCCAGTGCAAGGTGTTGCCGGTACTGGCCCGCGCCGGCTCGCTGGTGCTGGCCATCGAGCGGGTCTATACCCGCCAGGGTCAGGACAGCAGCGACGCGGGCAAGGGCCCGGCCAGCAACGCCAAGGGCCCGGACCACGAGCAGGTCGACCACGCCAACCGCCTGCTGGCCAATCCGGAACAACAGTCCGGCAACGAGCTGCGCGACGGCGATACCCTGGTCGAGCAGAGCGACAACGCGCTGGTGCGCCTGCTCAACACGATGATCC
>JAYUQJ010000468.1:0-7813 GCA_043756825.1 Betaproteobacteria bacterium
AGCCATGCCCAGTGGCATGGCGAGGATTTGCAACGCCGCCACAGCGGCAAATCCACGGTTTTATGTCGCGAATAGCGTTGAACACTGCACTAGGCGCGCCGCTGGGGCCTTGCCGCACCTCAGGCCACGCTGCTGCGCTGCCAGGTCTTGCGATCGATCGACCAGGCGCCCACGGAATCGGGCGTGCCGTGCGAGAAGAAGTCCAGGCGCAACTGTGCAGGGTCAGTGCTGAGCAGCCCGAAGTTCTGGCACTTCGCGCCCAGCGCGATCAACATCTGGATCGCCGCGCCCGACGATGTGGCGTCATACAAGCAGCGGCCGGGGCCCACCTCGATGGCCTTGAAGCGATTGCAATGGATGTCGCCGCTGAGCACCAGGATGTTGTAGCGCTGGGCCAGGCCCTTGAGCCACGCGAAGTCGTCGTATTGCTCCCAGCGTGAATCCTCGTCATTGCGCACCACCGAACCCGAGGCCAGCAGGTGCGCCGCCTGTGGCGCTGCGGCCATGCGGGCCTCGATCTGCGCGCGCTGGTCGGCACCCAGCATGTCGCGGCCCAGCCGCCATGAGCGGCCGTCGGTCAGGTGCAGCTTGAGTGCAGGCTCCAGGTCGCGGTGCAGGTAGCCGGGTGGCGGCTCCTTGGCCCGGTTGATGATCTCGTCGTTGTAGTCCTTGGGAAAGCTGCCGGGCACCAGCCGTGCGTCCAGCGTGCGGCGAAAGGCATTGAACAGGGCGCGTGACGTGCGCACATGATCCGCATAGATCTTCTTGGTGATGGCTTTCTCTTCGCAATGCTCGTTCCAGAGAAAGTCGTGGTCGTCCCAGATCGCGTCGGTGGCCACCGCCTGGACCAGGGCCCGGAACTGGGGCTGATCGAGTTGCAGGCGCCAGCGCCCCAGCACATGCAACAGAAAATCCAGCGGCAAAGCTTCTTTGGGATGCACGTTGCCAGGGAAGGGCGCGGCGTCGATGTAGACCGAATCGCCCAGCAACAGCAGGCGGTCGGGCTTGCGTGCCGCGATCTGATCCCAGACCGGCTGCTGCACGAACACCGTGCTGGACATGCAGGAGGCAAATGCGATCTTCATGGCCCGGTCTCCCTCTACTGCACTGCACCTGGTGGCAGCTGCGGATGAATGTAGCCCGATTCAGGGCGCGGCGGGGTGGTCTGGCCTGGGTCGGATTGGGGATAGACGACTTGATATTGCGGCGTCTTGGAGTCACAGCCTGTTACCACGCCACCCCCCTCCAGGCTCAAGCCGCTGCACGCCCGGCCGATCTTGACCGCATGGCCGCAGTGCTTGCCATCCGGCGTCCCGCCCCTCCTCGATCAGAAGTACCCGATGAACCGATCTCTGGCCTCCGTATTCCGAAAACTCTGGCACCAGGCGGCTCGATCGTCCCTGGCGCTGTTGCCGCAGCGCTGGCGATTCGCGATGTACCGTGAAATGGTCGACTGTGACCCGCTGCCCGACCCCCGGCTCGAGTTGAAGATTGCCGACACCCAGGACGAACTCGAAGCCTGCTTCCGCCTGCTGCACAACGCCTATGTCGGCGCTGGCTTCATGAAGCCACATCCCTCGGGCATGCGGATCACGGTCTACCACGCGCTGCCGACCACCACCACCCTGTGCGCCAAATGGGACGGTCGGGTGGTCGGCACGCTGTCGATGATCCGGGAGGGTGTTTTCGGCTTCCCGCTGCAGTCGATCTTCAATCTGGCGCAGGTGCGGGGGCGTACTGGCAAGATCGCCGAGGTTTCGGCGCTGGCGATCGATCCGAAGTTTCGGCAAACCGGCGGCGGCGTGCTGTTTCCGCTGATGAAGTTCATGAATACCTACTGCAGGGAGTATTTTGATACCCGGCACGTGGTGATTGCCGTGAACCCTAACCGGGTTGAGATGTATGAGTCGCTGCTGCTCTTTGAGCGGCTCCAGACCAACCCTGTCAAAAATTACGACTTTGCCAATGGTGCGCCCGCCGTAGGTGCCAGCCTGGATTTGAGCGAGGCCAGCGCACAGTTCGAGAGCGTGTATGGGCACAGGCGCCAGAGCAAGAATCTCTGGCACTATTTCTTCAAACACAATCTGCCCAATATCGTGGTGCCGCGCCGGCGTTTTTTCACCACCAACGACCCGGTGCTGACCCCGGCCATGATGGACTATTTCTTCAACCAGCAGACCCAAGTGTTTGCGGCCATGGACGACCGCAAGCGCCTGCTGCTGCGGTCGATCTACGACCATGAAACCTATGCGTGGGTGCTGCCGGCGCCGTCAGAGGCGGCATCGGCCTGGTTGACCCTGCGTCGCCACCAGCGCTTTTCGATCCGCTGCCCGGCGCGGCTGCGGGTCGCGTCCTATGGCGCGCGCCTGACCTTCCCCCTGCAGGTGATCGAGATGTCGCTGCATGGCTTTCAGGCCGAATGCGGCACACCCTTGCCCGAGGGCACCTGCGGGCAGGTCGAGGTGGATCTGGGCCGTCACGAAACCGCCTTGGTGCAGGCCCGCGCGGTGCGCCGCATCAAGACCGGTGGTCTGGATTCCTACGGTTTCGAAGTTTCCGAGCCGGATGGGGTTTGGTGCGACTGTGTCAAGGCGCTGCATGGCGGGCGGACGCATGCCGACCTGGATTCGGGCCCTGCCGAGGCAACTGCGCTGCCCAGCGTCGACGCGCCCGCAAGCGCCGCCGGGCCGGCCGACCGGCCGAAATGCCGGGCAGCCGCCGTCGCTGCGCCGGTGGCGGCGCATTGAACGCCGGTTCGCAGCCGCGCGGCGTCAGCCCCCTTGAACAGGGGCCGCTATGAGTGCCACCGCACGTTTGAGAGAGACCGCAAAATGCAACAATTGACCGCAATCGTGATATCGGTCGCGCCCTGGCGCGGTCGGCTGCGGTGGGCACCGCCCTGTCGTCACTACAGTGCGTCTTACAGGGTAGTCCAAGGCGCGGCTCGGTTGGGTTTCTCGGTCCGATCGGGCCGGTGGCTTGGACAGCGTTTGCAGGCAGGACACGCCGACAGCACCTGCAGTATGTCGATTGGGGGCATTTGACAATGATCAGGCTTTTCAATCATTATTTTCATGCGTGGACACTGCGCAGGATATTCTTCGATTTCCTGCTGTCCTTGCTGGCGCTGGCCGGCGTCATCCTGGTGCAGGCCGAGAGTGTGCGCGTCGCGCTGCCGATGGCTGGCGCGCAGGTGGTCACGCTGGCCGCCGGCCTGTTCATCATCAACAGTGCGTCGGGCCTGTACCAGCGTGCCCAGGATTGGTCGGTAGGTGAATCTTCGCTGCGCGCGGCCCTGGCCATGGGCCTGGGTGCGGTGCTGGCCTACCAGATATTCAGGCTGCTGCCGGTGGGCTTTGGCAATCTCGAAGCCATTCGCACCTCGGCGATGCTGGTGATTGCCGCGCTGATATTGCGACGGGTCGTCATGGGGTATTGGGCAACCAAATCGCGCGCTGGTTCGCGTGTGCTGGTATTCGGCACCGGCCCGGCCGCCTTGATGGTCGGCAGCACGCTGCGCGTGGCAGACCCGCTGGCGAATATCGTCGGCTATTTTCCGGGGCCCAACGAGAAGCAGTCGGCGGTGCCTGCCCATGAATGCCTGAGTGCCACCCTCTCGCTCACCCAGACCGCCCAGCGGCTGGATGTGGATGAGATCATCGTGGCTCTGACTGAGCGCCGCAGCGGCAGCATGCCCTTGCGCGAATTGCTCGATTGCAAGCTTGCCGGGGTGCGCGTCTTCGACATCACCACCTACTTTGAGCGGATGCTGGGTCAGATTCGGGTCGACTTTGTCAATGCCGGTTGGTTGATCTTTGGCGACGGTTTCAACCAGGGCTTCTACCGGACCGCCATCAAGCGTGTCTTCGACATCCTGTGCTCGCTGATCCTGATCGTCGTGTCGGCGCCCATGATGTTGATCGCGGCCTTGGCCATCAAACTCGAAAGCCAGGGGCCGATTTTCTACCGACAGGAGCGGGTGGGCGCCAACAACAAGATCTTCAAGGTCAACAAATTCCGCAGCATGCGCACCGATGCCGAGAAAGACGGCAAACCGCGCTGGGCCGCAGCCCAGGACGACCGCATCACCCGGGTGGGGCAGGTGATCCGCCGGCTGCGGGTCGACGAATTGCCGCAGTTGTTCAATGTACTGACCGGCGACATGAGCCTGGTCGGCCCCCGCCCCGAGCGGCCGTTCTTCGTCGAGCAGCTGACCAACGAGATCCCCTATTACGCCGTGCGCCACAGCATCAAGCCGGGTGTCACCGGTTGGGCCCAGGTGCGCTATCAGTACGGGTCGACCATCGAAGACTCGCAAGAAAAATTGCAGTACGACCTGTACTACGTCAAGAACCACAGCTTGTTCCTCGACTTCCTGGTGCTGTTCGAGACTGTGGGCGTGGTGCTCACCGGCAAGGGCGCCCGCTGAGTCCGCGGCAGGTCGGCACCGCCGGCGTCAAGCCGCGCGACATGCCGCACAGCGGCGCGGGGCGATGGCGCAATGGGGTCTGATTACGCCGCCTGGTCAGACGGCCTGAACTGGGGCCTGCCGCTGGCCGGCTTCGGCCTGGTGGCCGCCGCTTATGCCGCTTATGCGGTGTTCCTGGTGCGGGCCGGTTTGCTCAAGGGTCCGTCCGACCCGGCCGCACCCTGGTATTTCGGGGCCGTGCTGGTCACCGTGCTGTGGGCCCTGGCCGGGCTGGTCGACCTGGGCTCGACCAAGCTGCTTTTCCGCCACCTGGGCATCTTCTTCGACCATGCCCGCTACGCCGCCTGGGTCTGGTTCCTGCTGCTGCTGATGCGCCCGGCCACGCGCACGCCGTTTCGCGGGGCTTGGGTGGTGCCGCTCTTGGCGCTGCTGATGCTGGTCGGCCAGTGGGCCAGCCTGCACCTGGCGAACTCGGCCGACAACGGCCGCGGCGTCTTGCGGGTGTTGATTGCCTGCCAGCTGGCCTGGGCCGTGCTGGGCCTGTTGCTGGTGGAGCAGGTGTTCCGCAATCAGGCCGAGATGACCCGCTGGGGCGCCAAGCCGCTGTGCCTGGGCCTGGGCAGCCTGTGTCTGTTCGACATCTACCTGTTCTCGCAGGCCCTGCTGTTCGCCGGCTTTGACGAAGATGCGCTGGACGCCCGCGCGGTGGTGCATGCGGTGAGCGTGCCCTTCCTGTTGATGGCCTCGCGGCGGGATGCCCAATGGCTGGCGCGGGTGCAGGTCTCCAAGACGGCGGCCTTCTATTCGGCCTCGCTGCTGCTGATCGGGGCTTACCTGATGTTCGTGGCCAGTGCCGGCTATTACGTCAAGTATTTCGGCGGCAGTTGGGGTGGCGCCCTGCAGGTGGCCCTGGTGGCGGTGGCCCTGGGCTGGTTGACCCTGCTGGTGTTGTCCGGCGCCCTGAGGGCGCGGCTGCGGGTATTGCTGAACAAGCATTTCTTCAGCTACCGCTACGACTACCGGCTGGAGTGGTTGCGCTTTACCAGCATGTTGTCGTCGCGCAGCGCGCCCGAGGATGTCGGCGGCCTGGTGGTGCGTGGCCTGGCCGACATGATCGAGAGCCCGTCGGGCAGCCTGTGGTTCAAGGCCCTGGGCGATGCCCAGTACGTGCAGTCGGCACAATGGAACATGCCTGCGGTGGCGCACCGTGAAGAGACCGATTCGGCCTTTTGCCGCTTCATGCGCGAACGCGAATGGATCGTCGACCTGCAGGCCGCCCGCGCGGGCCTGCCAGCTGGCGACGGCCCGGCCGATCTGCCGGCCTGGCTGCTGGCCATGCCCTCGGCCTGGCTGGTGGTGCCGCTGCTGGCGGGCGATGACCTGCGCGGCTTCGTGGTGCTGGGCAAGCCCCGGGCGGCCATCGACCTGGACTGGGAGGTGCGCGACCTGCTCAAGACCGCCGCGCGCCAGGCGGCGGTGTTCCTGGCGCAGATGCATGCCACCGAATCGCTGCTGGAGGTGCGCAAGTTCGATGCCTTCAACCGCATGTCGGCCTTTGTGGTGCACGACCTGAAGAACATCGTCACCCAGTTGTCCTTGATGCTCAAGAACGCCGAGCGGCATCGCCACAACCCCGAATTTCAGCAGGACATGCTGATCACCGTCGAAAACTCGCTCGACAAGATGCGCCAGCTGATGCTGCAGCTGCGCGAGGGCGAGCGGCCTGCGGGCCATGCCTCGGGTGTCGACCTGGCGCCGCTGCTGCAGCGCATCGCCCATGCCGCCGCGCAGCGCGGCCGTCAGGTGGAGATCGAGATCGCAGACCGGGTGGCCACCCGTGGCCACGAGGACCGCATGGAGCGCGTGATCGGCCATGTTGTGCAGAATGCACTCGACGCCACGCCACCAGGCGCTAGGGTGTGGGTCAAGCTCAGCCAGTCGGTGGGGCGGGCTCAGGTGGTGGTGGGCGACCAGGGCGCGGGCATGTCGCCCGAGTTCATCCAGAACCGGCTGTTCCGGCCTTTCAGTTCGACCAAGAGCAGTGGCATGGGCATAGGCTCCTACGAGAGTTTCCAGTACGTCAAGGAGCTGGGCGGGAGCATCGATGTGAAAAGCGATTTGAGCCAAGGGACCGAGATGACCATACTTTTGCCGTTGTTTGACCTGCGGGCCGGATCCGACCTGCACGCCGCCGGAGGCGGCTGAGCATGTCCCAGTCCGCTCCCCTGTTGATCGTCGAAGACGACCTGGCGCTGCAAAAGCAGATCAAGTGGTCACTTGACCGTTTCGAATCGGTCACCGCCAGCGACCGCGAGTCGGCTCTGGTGCAGTTCCGCCGGCACCAGCCGGCCGTGGTCACGATGGACCTGGGCCTGCCACCCGACCCCGACTCCGTGAGCGAGGGCTTTCGCCTGCTCGAGCAGATGCTCGAGCTCGACCCCAACGTCAAGGTCATCGTGCTCACCGGTCAGAACGACCAGAGCAATGCGCTCAAGGCGATTGCCCTGGGCGCCTATGATTTTTTTGCCAAGCCCTTCGAGCCCGAGTTGCTGGGCCTGACCATCGACCGTGCCTTGCGCCTGTTCGACCTGCAGAACGAGAACCGGCGCCTGCAGACCCTGCACCAACCCGACGCCCTGGGCGGCTTGCTCACCCGCGACCCCGAAATGCTGCGCATCGGCCGGCTGATCGAGCGGGTGGCTTCCAGTTCGGCCACGGTGATGCTGCTGGGCGAGAGCGGTACCGGCAAGGAGGTGTTGGCCCAGGGGCTGCACCAGGCGTCCAAGCGCAGCGGCAAATTCGTGGCCATCAACTGCGCCGCCATCCCCGAGGCCCTGTTGGAGAGCGAACTCTTCGGCTACGAGCGTGGCGCCTTCACCGGGGCCACCAAGACCACGGTCGGCAAGATCGAGACCGCCAACGGCGGCACCTTGATGCTCGACGAGATCGGCGATCTGCCGCACCCGCTGCAGGCCAAGCTGCTGCGCTTCCTGCAGGAGCGCAAGGTCGAGCGGGTCGGCGGGCGCCAGGAGATCCCGGTCGATGTGCGGGTGGTCTGCGCCACCCATCAAAACCTCAAGACCCAGATCGCCGAGAACCGCTTCCGCGAGGACTTGTTCTACCGCCTGGCCGAGATCGTGGTCGACATACCGCCGCTGCGCCAGCGCAGCGGCGACGCGATGCTGCTGGCCCATGCCTTCCTGCGGCGCTTTGCGCAGGAGCAGAAGCGCCCGTCGATGTCTTTCAGCGAGGAGACCCTGCGTGCCATCGAGTCCCATCCCTGGCCCGGCAATGTGCGGGAATTGCAGAGCGCGGTCCGGCGCGCGGTGATCATTGCCGAGGGCAACCGCTTGATGCGCTCCGACCTGGGTCTGCCACCGGCGC
>JAYUQJ010000469.1:0-7769 GCA_043756825.1 Betaproteobacteria bacterium
GTCAAAGCAGCTGGCCTCGAAGCCCTGGATCGCCGGGTTCAACGCCCCCACCACCCGCTTCATCACCTCCACGTCCTGGTAGATCAGCGCGTCGGCGCCGATGAACTCGCGGATCTGCTCCTGGGTGCGGCCATGGGCGATCAGTTCCTCGGGCGTGGGCATGTCGATGCCGTAGACATTGGGATAGCGCACCGGCGGCGCGGCCGAAGCCAGGTAGACCTTGCGGGCGCCGGCCTCGCGCGCCATCTGCACGATCTCCTTGCTGGTGGTGCCGCGAACAATGGAATCGTCCACCAGCAGCACATTGCGGCCCTTGAACTCCACGCCGATGGCATTGAGCTTCTGGCGCACGCTCTTCTTGCGCGCCTGCTGGCCCGGCATGATGAAGGTGCGACCGACGTAGCGGTTCTTGACGAAACCCTCGCGGTAGGGCTTGCCGATTTTCTGCGCCAGCTGCATCGCCGACGGCCGGCTCGATTCGGGGATCGGGATGACCACGTCGATGTCACTGGGTGGCATGGTGTTGATCACCCGCTGGGCCAGGCTCTCGCCCAGGTTCAGCCGGGCCTGGTAGACCGAGATGCCGTCGATCACCGAATCGGGCCGCGCCAGGTAGACATACTCGAACATGCAGGGATGCAAGGTGGGCGTGGCGGCGCATTGCGCGCTGTGCAGGCGGCCGTCCAGGTCGATGAACAAGGCCTCACCGGGCGCCACATCGCGCACCACCCGGTGGCCGGTGCCTTCCAGGGCGACGGTCTCGCTGGCCAGCATCACCTCCTGGCCACCGCCGTCGGCCTCGGACAAGGTGCTGACACCGTAGACCAGCGGCCGGATGCCGTAGGGATCTCGGAAGGCCAGCAGGCCGTAGCCCGCGATCAGCGCGATCACCGCATAGCTGCCTCGGATGCGCTGGTGCACCGCGCGCACCGCGCGAAACACCAGCTCGGGCGTCAGCGGCACGTCGCGCCCGGCGCGCTCCATTTCGTGCGCCAGCACATTGATCAGCACCTCGGTGTCACTGCCGGTGTTGACATGGCGTCGATCGATGTCGAACAACTCCTGCTTCAGCGCATGGGCGTTGGTCAGGTTGCCGTTGTGCACCAGCACGATGCCATAGGGTGCGTTGACGTAGAAGGGCTGGGCCTCCTCCTCGTTGAAGGCATTGCCGGCGGTCGGGTAGCGCACCTGGCCCAAGCCCACCGCGCCCGGCAGCGCGCGCATGTTGCGGGTGCGGAACACATCCTTGACCATGCCGCGAGCCTTGTGCATGAAGCACTGGGTTCCCTGCATCGTGACGATGCCGGCAGCATCCTGGCCGCGGTGCTGCAGCAGCAGCAGCGCGTCATAGATCAGCTGGTTGACCGGCGCTTTGGAGATCACACCAACGATGCCGCACATGGGGAGTCCTGGGGTCGAGAGAAAGGGGCAAACTGCGGGTGCAAGTGACAGGGCACGGGTTTCAGACAGCGATATGGCGGGCCACCTCGGCCGGCAGCAGCGGTTTGAGCAGGACCAAGGCCTGGGCCAGCCAGCCCGCGCCGATGGAATCCTGCCACGCCTGCGAACGCTGTGCGGGCGTGAAGGACACACCCGTGGCGACTACCAGCAGCAGCAGCACGCCCCGCAGACCCCCGAAACCGGCGCCTAGAAAGCGGTCGATCAGGGTCAGCGGCGTGGCCCGGACCAACAGACGCAACAGGCGCGCCAACACCGCCCAGGCCAGCAGGACGCCAAGAAATGTCACCCCATAGGCAGCACCCTGGTGCAGGGCCGAGCCGGGTACGCCGATGGGCAGATGCTGGCCCACCTGGGGCGAATAGACCTGCGCCGCCAGGTAGGCTGCCGCCCAACCCACCAGCGACATCAGCTCGAAAACCAGACCGCGCACCAGGCCGACCAGCACCGACGCAGCCAGCGTGGCCAGCATCGCCCAATCGACCCAGGCGAGCTCGGGCAAGGGGCTCATGGCGGGCGATCTGCGCGGCAGAACCGGCTGCCCTCCGCGCCGGCCGAGGTGGCGGCAGGGCTCACAGCGCAAGAATCGCCACCGGCAGGCCGGCAGCCTTGACCCTTGCAGCAGCCTTGTCGGCCTCGGCCCGGGTGGGAAACGGGCCGATGCGCACCCGGGTGCGGGTGCCAGCCTCGCTTTCCAGCACCTGGGTGTAGGTCTTGTAGCCCAGGGATTCGAGCTTGCGCCGGGCTTCGGCCAGCTTGGCGGGGTCGGTGTAGGCGCCGACCTGCACCACCACCCGGCTTGCGGCAGCGCTGGCCTGGGCCGCAGCCGCCGAAGCGGCCGACCGCGGGACAGACTGGCCGTCCAGCAGGGCGCGCGCCCGGGCGCCGTCGTCGGCCGGCGGGGCAAGGGGCAAAGCGGGCGCAGGGGTCGGCCGGTTGACCGATGCGGGTGCCGCCGGCTTGCTGGCGGGCGCCGACGGCGGCCTGGATGCCGCAGGGCCAGCGGAAGCGGAAGCGGAAGGCCGGGCGCCGCCCTTCCCCCCTGGCGTTCCGTCACGGCCCTGCTCGGCGCCCCGTTCGACGATTTCAACCGGTGCAGCAGCCGCCCGGTCGGCTGCGCCCGATTGGCCTGGCACCACCAGAGGCTGGGCCGGACCGTCGTCGACCACGGCGGCCGAAGCCCGGGCCATGGACACTGCCGGGGGACGCACCCCAGGCAGGTCACCGTCCTTGCCCGGAATCTCGATCGGGATGTCCACCGGGATGGGCCGGGGCTGGGTCTCAAACAGGAGCGGAAAGCCGATCACACCGACACCCAGCAGCACGGTGGCGCCGACCAGACGGCGACGCGCACGGGCCCGTGCCGCCGCCACCGCGTCCGGTTCGGCCAGGGGGGGCGCAGACGCTGCGGGCGCTGCGTCGGGCGGGCGTTTGAAGTAGGACAGCAGGCCCATGCGTTGTGGCGGCGGGGCCGAGGCCGCTGCCGTTGAGGGTTGTCGAGCGGCCTGGGGGCCGGGCGGGCCGGGCGCGGCGCCAGGTTCAAGCGCTGCTGGCGGACGGCCCTTGCAACAGCTTGGCGGGTGCCTGGGCCGGCGCATGGTGTGCCGTCAGTCGGGGCAGACCCTGCTGCAGAACGCCCCCCACCGTGTGGAACGAACCGAACACCACAATTCTATCAGCCGGGTCTGCACCCGCTGCGGCGGCCGCCAAGGCCGTGGCCGGGTCGGCATGGCAGTGCAGGCTCGGCTTTCGGCTGCCGCTGGCGTCCTGCACCAGCTGCGCCAGCGCATCGGCCGAGGCAGCCCTAGGCAGGGGCAGATTGCACAGATGCCAGCAGTCGACCAGCGGCACCATGTGGCGCAGGAGGCCCGCGATGTCCTTGTCGCGCATCACGCCCAGAACCGCATGGGTGCGGGGAAAGTAGCCCATCTGGTCCAGGCTGTTGGCCAGCGCGGCCACGGATTGCGGGTTGTGCGCCACATCCAGCACCAGCGTGGGTTGACCGGGCACGATCTGGAAGCGGCCAGGCAACTCCACCATCGCCAGGCCATTGCGCACCGCCTGGGCATTGATCGGCAGGCGCTCGCGCAGCGCCTCGAACACCGCCAGCGCGCCGGCCGCATTGATCAGCTGGTTGGCGCCGCGCAGCGCCGGGTAGGCCAGGCTGTTGAAGCGCTGCACCCGGCCGCGCCAGGACCACTGCTGCTTGTCACCCTGGAAGTTGTAATCGCGGCCCAGTCGCCACAAGTCGGCGCCCAGCGCATCGGCCCGGGCCTGCAGCGAGGCCGGCGGCTCGGGGTCGCTGACCACCACCGGGCGGCTGGGCCGCATGATGCCGGCCTTCTCGATGGCGATGGTCTCGCGGTCCGGGCCGAGGAACTCGGTATGGTCGAGCGCGATGCTGGTGATCAGCGCGCAGTCGGCATCCACGGCATTGACAGCATCCAGCCGGCCGCCCATGCCGACCTCCAGGATCACCAGGTCCAGCGCGGCCAGAGACAGCGCGCGCAGGATGGCCAGCGTGGTGAACTCGAACCAGGTCAGCGTGATACCGCCACGTGCGGCCTCGACCGCCGCGAAGTGCGGCAGCAAGCTGTCCGCCGTGGCGATTTCGCCCTGGATGCGGCAGCGTTCCTCAAAATGCACCAGGTGCGGCTTGATGTACAGCCCCACCCGGTAGCCGGCCTGCAGCGCGATCGCCTCGAGCATCGCGCAGGACGAACCTTTGCCGTTGGTGCCGGCCACGCTGATCACCGGCGCGCTGAAGCGCAGGCCCAGGCGATCGCGCACCGCAAGCACCCGGTCGAGCGTCATGTCGATGGTCTTGGGGTGCAGTTGCTCGCAGTGGGCGAGCCAGCCGGCAAGGGTTGTGGGCAAGGTCATTCGGTGCCTGCGGTGGCCCGCCGAAAACAGCACCGGGCCCGCGCGGGCCCGGTCGGGAGGCCGGGTTGAAACATCAGGCCACAGCGTCGGCGTTCTGGCGCTGCAGCATGGCCAGCATGCGGGCGATCGTCGGCCGCAATTGGCGCCGGTCGACGATCTGGTCTATGGCGCCCTTGGTGATCAAAAACTCGGCCCGCTGGAAGCCCTCGGGCAATTTCTCGCGCACGGTGTTTTCGATCACCCGCGGTCCGGCAAAGCCGACCAGGGCCTTGGGCTCGGCGATCACCACATCGCCCACGAAGGCAAAACTGGCCGACACCCCGCCCATGGTCGGGTCGGTCAGCACGCTGATGTAGGGCAGGCGCGCCTTGGCCAGGCGGGTCAGCGCGGCATTGGTCTTGGCCATCTGGAACAAGCTGAACAGGCCCTCCTGCATGCGCGCGCCGCCGGTGGCGGTGAAGCAGACGAAAGGCACCTTCTGCTCGATCGCAGTCTCGACGCCGCGCACGAAGCGCTCGCCCACCACCGAGCCCATCGACCCGCCCATGAAGTCGAACTCGAAGCACACCACCACCAGGGGCACGCTCATCACCGACCCGCCAAGCACCACCAGTGCATCGGTCTCACCGGTGGCCTCGAGCGCGTCTTTCAGGCGCTCGGTGTACTTGCGGCTGTCTTTGAACTTCAGCGGATCGACCGGCACCACCTCCTGGCCGATCTCGTAGCGTCCCTCGGCATCGAGAAAGGCATCGAGCCGGGCGCGGGCGCCTATGCGGTGGTGATGGCTGCACTTGGGGCAGACATTGACGTTCTGGGCCAGATCGGTGTTGTAGAGCACCGTCTCGCAGGCCGGGCACTTGACCCACAGGCCTTCCGGCACCGAGCGGCGCTCGGTCGGGTCGGTCTGCTGCATCTTGGGCGGCAGCAACTTCTCTAGCCAACTCATCGTCAACTCCTGTCGATCAGGGCGCGTCCAGCGCGGCGCGGATTTCGGCCATGAAGGCCCGGCCCGCCTGGGCAGCGGCTTCGGGCGGCGCTTCGTGCAGGATCTGCACCAGCTTCGACCCGATCACCACCGCGTCCGAAACCCGCCCCACAGCCTGGGCTGTGACCGCATCCCGGATGCCGAAGCCTACCCCAACCGGCACCTTGACATGGGCCCGGATGCGTGGCACGGCTTGCGCCACGGCCTCGGTGTCCAGGTGGCCGGCGCCAGTGACGCCCTTGAGCGACACGTAGTAGACATAGCCCGTGGCGATCCGCCCCACCTCGCGGATGCGCGCCTCGGTGGACGTGGGCGCCAGCAGGAAGATCAGGTCCAGCCCGGCGGCCTTCAGGTCGGCAGCGAAGGCTTCGCATTCCTCGGGCGGGTAGTCGACGATCAGCAGCCCGTCCACCCCGGCTGCTGCGGCGTCGCGGATGAAGGCGCCGGCACCCTGCTTCTGGTCATAGCGCTCCACCGGGTTGGCATAGCCCATCAGCACCATCGGGGTGCTGGCATTGCTGCTGCGAAAGGCCCGCACATAGCCCAGCACCTGGGCCAGGCCGATACCGCGCGCCAGCGCCCGCTCGCTGGCCTGGGCGATCACCGGGCCGTCGGCCATCGGATCGGAAAACGGCACGCCCAGCTCGATGATGTCGGCGCCACCGTCGGCCAGGGCCTGCATGATCTGAACGGTGCTGCTGGCCGACGGGTCGCCAGCGGCGATGTAGGGGATCAGGGCCTTGCGGCCCTGGGCCTTCAAGGCCTGGAGAGTGGCTTCAATGCGGCTCATCGCGTCACCTCGATGGTCTGCACGCCCGCCGCCAAGCCACCCTTGACCGACTGGCCCTTGCAGGACGGCCGGCAGAAGAACTCGGCGCCCGACAGGTCGGCCACGGTGCCGATGTCCTTGTCGCCCCGGCCCGACAGATTGACCAGCAGGTGCTGGTCCGGCCGCAGCGTTGCCGCCAGCTTCATCGCATAGGCCACCGCATGGCTGGATTCCAGCGCCGGGATGATGCCCTCGGTGCGGCAAAGACGGTGGAAGGCACTCAGCGCCTCGTCGTCGGTGATGCCCACGTACTCGGCGCGGCCGATGTCCTTCAGAAAGGCATGCTCAGGGCCGACGCCGGGGTAGTCCAGCCCGGCCGAGATCGAATGGGTCTCGGTGATCTGGCCGTTGTCGTCCTGCAGCAGGTAGGTGCGGTTGCCGTGCAGCACGCCGGGCGACCCCGCGATCAGGCTGGCCGAATGCTTGCCGCTGCCCAGGCCCAGGCCGGCCGCCTCCACGCCGATCAGGCGCACACCCTCGTGCTTGATGTAGGGGTAGAAGATGCCCATCGCATTGCTGCCGCCGCCCACGCAGGCGATCACCGCATCGGGCTGGGCGCCGGCCGGGCCGCCCAGGCTGCCGATCATGTCGGGCATCTGCAGCAGGCACTCGTCGCCGATCACGCGCTGGAAATCGCGCACCATCATCGGGTAGGGATGGGGGCCGGCCACCGTGCCGATGATGTAGAAAGTGTTCTCCACATTCGTCACCCAGTCGCGCAGCGCCTCGTTCAGCGCGTCCTTCAGGGTCTTGCTGCCGCTCTCCACCGGCACCACGCGCGCACCCAGCAAGTGCATGCGGTAGACATTGGGGCTTTGGCGCTTGACATCCTCGCTGCCCATGTAGACAACGCATTCCAGCCCGTAGCGGGCGCAGATGGTGGCGGTGGCCACGCCGTGCTGGCCGGCGCCGGTCTCGGCGATCACCCGCGGCTTGCCCATGCGCCTGGCCAGCAGCGCCTGACCGATGGTGTTGTTGATCTTGTGCGCGCCGGTGTGGTTCAGATCTTCGCGCTTCAAGTGGATCTGCGCGCCGCCGATCTCGCGGCTGATGCGATCAGCGTGGTAGATCGGGCTGGGCCGGCCGACGAAGTGCGCCAGCTCGTGGCGGTATTCGGCCATGAAGGCGGCGTCCTGGCTGTAGTGCGCGTAAGCGGCCTTCAGCTCGTCGAGCGCGTGCACCAGGGTTTCGGCGACGAAGGTGCCGCCGTAGTGGCTGCCGTTGACAGGCCCAAAATGCCCACGGGCGTCGGGTTGGTCGTAGTTCAACATGGTGATGAATCCTCAGTTCCGGGCCGCGCGGGCCGAACCGAAGGATCGGGGCCGCGTGGCGGTTGGGTCAGTGGTCGGCGTCTGCAATGCGCGCATCAGCCTCGCGCACCGCTTCGCAGAACTGGCGCATCAGCGCCGCATCCTTCAAGCCCCTGGGACCGTTCGCGCTTTCCACGCCAGAGCTCACGTCAACGGCCCAGGGCCGGACCTGCGTGATCCCATAGCCCACGTTTGCAGGATGTAACCCACCAGACAAAACGACTGGACGGGGCACGTTGGCAGGAATGAGAGACCAATCGAATGCCTTTCCACCGCCACCGTAGCCCTCGACATGGGCGTCGAG
>JAYUQJ010000470.1:0-2896 GCA_043756825.1 Betaproteobacteria bacterium
TCCACCGCAATGCTGCGCGACGGCCCGAAAAAGCGCTCGTCGTGCTGCGCCGAAACCTTGGTGCGGTTGGTGGGCGTCCAGACCATGCCCAGGCCCCAGTTGTTGTAGCGCTGGCGCGTGCCGGTCAGGATGGACGCGTACTCGATTCCCGCCGAGGCGGTCACTTCGGTGTCGATGTCGTCCAGCCTCAGGCGGCTGCCCAGGCCCAGGCGTTCATTCGACGAGCTGCTGCCGGCGCTGTAGTCGATCCGCTGTGCCGACGCATCGGCCACCCATCCCAGCCGGCCGCGCTGCGTCGGCTCAAGGCGCAAACCCAGGGTGGCGGCGGTGGAATCCCCGGCGCTGGTGTCCTTGGCGTCCGTCACCGAAAGGGCCAGGTTCGCGCTGTAACGCAGGGCCGGCCCCAAAGGCCCGAACAGGCGGGGCGCCACCCGCAGGGTACGAAGCTCGGTCACGTTGTCCTGCACGCCCAGGCCGTTGTTGGGCTGGGCGCCAAAAGCCGAGATTGCACTGCGCGAGATGTTGGCCGCGATGTCCACACCGGCACGGCCCGGCTCCAGTTCGGCGCTCAGTCTTGACGACAGGCTGTTCTGCATCGAGTTGCGGTCGCTGTGCCGCAGGTAGACCACACCCGCCAGCGAGTAATCGAGAAATCCCTTGATCCGCCCGGTGTTGGCGGCCAGCGCCAGGCCGACCGAAGCCCGGGTGATGGCGTCCGGGGCCGGCGCCACATCACTGAGCAGGTAGTTGTTGGTGAAGGTCTGGTTGAGCCCGGCGCTGGGTGACAAGGTCCAGGCCCGCTGGCCCGACCCGGCCTGCGCCAGTGCCTGCTGCGCGACCAGGCCGCAGGCTGCGGCCATCAGTGCCACACGCCATACCCGGCCTGCCTCAGGTCGGCTTTGGCGCATCGGCTTCCTCGGGCTTGGTCGATTCGCCGTAGCCATAACTGTCACCATAGCCGTAGCCATAACCGTAGCCATAGCCATAGCCATAGCCATAAGCACCCTGTGCCTTGGTTCTGGCCTTGTTGAGCAAAAGCATGCGCACCGGGCACATTTCAATGGTGGACAGGGCATGCTGCACATCCGCCCGGGTGGTCTTGCCGGCGTGCACCACCATCACCACCTGCCCCATCTGGCTGGCCAGCACCCGCGCCTCGGTGGTCAGCAGCAGGGGCGGCGAATCAAAAATGATGATCCGGTCGGGATAGCGGGACGCCATGTCGGACAGCAGTTGCCGCATCGCATCGCTGGCCAGCAATTCGGTCGACCGCGGATGCGGCCGGCCGCTGGGCAACAAGGTGAGCTTGCTGATGTTGGTGCGCATCAGCACATCGCTCATGTCGGCCTTGCCTTCCAGCAAGTCCAGCAGGCCGGGCGCTTCTTCCAGGCCCAGCTTTTTCAGCAAGGACGGCCGGGCCACGTCCGCATCCACCAGCATCACCGTGTGGTCCAGTTCGGACGCGATGCTCATGGCCAGATTGATGGACGTGAAACTCTTGCCCTCGCCCGGCATCGCGCTGGTCATCATGATCAGGTTGCCATGGGCAATCGTGGCCGAGCCCTTGCCGATCGCGTTCGATATCAAGGGCCGCTTGATGACCCGGTACTGGTCTGCCATGTGCGATCGCGGCGCCGAAGGCACCAGATAACCAGCCGCTGCCAGTGTCATCAGATCCAGTTCGACCACCTTGGACAAGGGCGCCGACGCACCAGCAGTGGCCGTTGCCTCGGGTGCAGCATCGCGGCTCTGGCCGGTTGCCGGCACATCGCGCACCGTGGCCACCGCCGCGCGCTCGGGCTCGGGTACGGCGATGCCCGCTTCGCGGATCTGCGCCAAACGTTCGGCGGCTTGCTCGATCAGGCTGCTCATAGGATTCAACCCACCTGCCTTGCGGCCAAGATAGACATGGTCACCATGGTGATCAGAAACAGGGAAATCAAGCCGCCCGTGCCGAAGTAGAAACGCAAACGGCTGTTGCGCTCACTCTTGCGCTCAGCGTCGGTCAAGATCATCGAAACCACCCCCAACAGGGGCAGGTTGGTCACATTGCGCAATTCCTGGGCATCGTTGTAGACCGGCCGCAACTGGCTGCTGGCAAATGCCGTGAACAGCCCGGCCCCGATCGCGGCCATCATCGCCGCAGCCAACAACATCATGCGGTTGGGCGATACCGGCCGGGGTGAAACCCGCGGCGGGTCGATCAAGCGGAAATCCACCACGCCCGACGCCATGTCCAGATCCCCGGACATCACCGCTGACTGCCGGCGCCCTACCAGATCTTCGTAGTTTTTCTTGATGATGCCGTAGTCGCGGTTCAACTGCGCCGCTTCGGCTTCCACCTGTGGCGCCGTCTTGGACAGGGTCTTGGCATTCGCATAGCGCGCCTGGTATTCGCTCACCCGTGCCCGCAAAGCGGCAACCTGCACCTCGGCGGTGGCCATCAGTTTGCCCATCTCCTGAGACGCCAGGCTGCCGGTTGCGCCCTGCACCTGCACCGGCGGCACGGCCATTGCGGCCTTGCGCAACTCGACGATTTCCCGGCGCCGCTGCTCTTCCAGCTCCTTCAGCAGCCGGCGCACACTGATGATGTCCGGGTGCTGGTCGGTATAGCGCTGCAGCAAGCCATCCAGGGTGCGCTTGTGGCCCTCGATCCGGGCATCAAGCTCGGGGGTGCTCACCGCCACCGCCGACTCCTGCAGCAGGCTTTGGGTGGTGCTGGAATTTGAGGCGACAGCGCCGCGTTCGGCTTCGAACTGCTTCTTGGCCGCGTCACGGGCATTCTCGGCTTCGCGCAACTCGAGTCTGGCAGTCTCCAGTTGGCGGCTGATTTCGCCCAGTCGCCCGGCCGAATCCTTGCCGTCGCCAGACTGCATCTCGATGTTGCGCAACCTGA
>JAYUQJ010000471.1:0-7723 GCA_043756825.1 Betaproteobacteria bacterium
TGAACACCCGCAAGCAGTTCGGCGTCACGCTGGCCACCTTCCAGGCGCTGCGCCACCGCATCGCCGACGTGAAGATGCAGCTGGAGCTGGGCCGCTCGATGAGCTACTTTGCCAGCCTCAAGCTGGGCGAGCCTGCCGCCCAGCGCCGCCGGGCGCTGAGCCAGGCCAAGGTGCAGTGCGGCAACAGCATGCGCTACGTGGGCCAGCAGTGCACCCAAATCCACGGCGGCATCGGCGTGACCGACGAGTACATCAGCAGCCACTACTTCAAGCGCCTGACGATGCTGGAAATGGCCTATGGCGACATCCTGCACCACCTGGGCGAGGTGTCCGCAGCGATGCAGGATACGGCCGGGGTGTTTGCCTGATCCGTCGCTGACCCGGTCAGAATCCACAGGCCGGCCCGACCGGCCTGTGTCCGTTCTGAAAGCCCCATGTTCCCAGGCGCCATCACCGACATCGCCGGCCTCAAGGTGGGCCACTTCACCGACGCCCGCCGCCCCACCGGCTGCACCGTGCTGCTGTGCGAGGCCGGCGCGGTGGGCGGGGTGGACGTGCGCGGCGCCGCGCCCGGCACCCGTGAGACCGACCTGCTTCACCCGCTGGCCACGCTCGAGACGGTGCATGCCCTGCTGCTGACCGGGGGCAGCGCCTTCGGCCTGGCCGCTGCCGACGGCGTGATGCGCTGGCTGGAAGACCACGGCCACGGCGTGCCGGTCGGCCCGGCCCGCGTCCCCATCGTGCCGGCGGCGGTGCTGTTCGACCTGTGGGTGGGCGATGCGCGCATCCGCCCCGATGCGGCCGCCGGCTTCGCTGCCTGCGAGGCCGCCCGCAGCGCCGCGCCGGCCCAGGGCAGCGTGGGCGCCGGTGCCGGCGCCAGCGTGGGCAAGCTGTTCGGCATCGGCGCAGCAATGAAAGGCGGCATCGGCACGGCGTCCATCCGGGTGGGCGCCATCACCGTGGCGGCCCTGGTGGCGGTCAACGCCATCGGCGATGTGGTCGACCCGGCCAGCGGGCGGGTGATCGCCGGCGCCCGCAGCGCGGACGGCGCCAGCGCGCCGGGCATCGTCGGCGCGGTCTGCGCGGGCCGGATGCCCGCCGCGCTGATGGACGGCATGGCCACCACCATCGGCATCGTCGCCACCGATGCCCGCCTCAGCAAGGCCCAGACCAACAAGCTGGCCAGCATGGCGCACGACGGCCTGGCCCGCAGCATCAACCCGGTGCACACCGCCAGCGATGGCGACGTGCTTTTCGCGCTGGCCACCGGCGCCAGCGGCAGGACCGCCGCCACACCCACGCAGCTGACCGTGCTGGGCACCTTGGCGGCCGAGGTGACGGCCCGGGCGGTGCAGAACGCCGTACGCGCCGCCACCGGCCTGGCCCAACCCGACCTGCCCAGCGCCACCGACCTGGGCCTGGCCTGACCGCCTGCCCTGCCCCGCCCTGCCCCGATTCACCCCCCTCAACGGAGAACCCGATGACCCTGCTGCACATCCGCCGCCGCACCCTGCTGCCCTTGCTGGGCGCCGCCCTGCTGGCGGCCTGCGCCACCGCCCCCCAGACCGGCAACCAGACCCCCATCGTGTTCGTCCATGGCAACGGCGACACCGCTGCGCTGTGGACCACCACGCTGTGGCGCTGGGAGAGCAATGGCTGGCCACGCAACCGCCTGCATGCCGTCGATTTCCCCTACCCCTCGGCGCGTGACGACCACGGCGTGGCGCAGGACGGCCGCAGCAGCACCGACGACCAGCAGCGCCACCTCGCCGCCGAGGTCGACAAGGTGCTGGCCAGCACGGGCGCGCGCCAGGTGGTGCTGATGGGCAATTCACGCGGTGGCAATGCCATCCGCAGCTACCTGGCCACGGCCCATGGCACGGCCAAGGTGTCGCACGCCATCCTGGGCGGCACACCCAACCATGGCGTCTGGGCCAACCCGGGTTTCCGGCCCAACAACGAGTTCAACGGCACCGGGCCCTTCCTGGCCGGGTTGAACGCGCCCAAGGGGCCCAACGGCGACGAGGTCACGCCCGGCCCGAAATGGATGACGCTGCGCTCGGACAACAACGACAAGTTCGCCCAGCCCGACGGGGTCTGGATCGGTGCCAAGGGCACGCCGACCAACGTCACCTTCGACGGCCCGGCGCTCAAGGGCGCCGACAACCGGGTGCTGCCCGGGCGCGACCACCGCGAGGTGAGCTACCACCCCGAGGCCTTTGCCGCGGCCTACCAGTTCGTCACCGGCCAGGCGCCGGCCACTGCCGGCGAGCCCGGCACCGCCGCCACCCATGTGCTGGCGCAATCGCAGGTCACGCTCAGCGGCAAGCTCACCGGCGTTACCGCTGCCGGCCCCACCAACCTGCCGCTGGCGGGCGGCCAGGTCACGGTCTATGCGGTGGACGCTGCCACCGGTGTGCGCCGGGGCGCGCCACTGTGGGACGACAGCCCCAGCGCCGACGGCCGCTGGGGCCCGGTGCTGACCAACCCCCAGACCGCGCTGGAGTTCGTGGTGCAAGCGCCGGGCTTTGCGGTGGCCCATATCTACCGCGCGGCCTTTGCCCGCTCGTCCGACATCGTCAACCTGCGGCCCGAGCGCCTGGCCGACGCCGACAAGGGCGCGGCGGCGGTGGTGAGCCTGATCCGCCCGCGGGCCTATTTCGGCCTGCCGCGCGACACCATCCTGCTCGACGGCCAGCCGGCGCCCGGCATCCCGCCGGGCGTGGCGGGCGTGGCCAGCAGCAAGATCAAGCCCGACGGCGCGCCGGGCCGCACGGTGGTGGGCGCCTTCCAGTCGGGCGTGATCCAGGAGCGGGTGGCCGGCCTGACCTGGCCTGCCGCCAGCAATCACCTGACCGTGCTGGAGTTGCATGAGTGAGCGGCAGCGCCCGGCTTGACGACCTGCTGTTCAGCCAGGGCTTTGGCAGCCGGCGCGAATGTGCCGGCCTGCTCGGCGCCGGCCTGGTCAAGGTGGCCGGCGTCGTGCAGGCCGACCCGGCGGCGCGCTACCCGGCCGAGGGCCTGCAGATCGAGGTGCAGGGCCAGGCCTGGACCTGCCAGACCCGGGCCCTTGTACTGCTGCACAAGCCGGCCGGCTATGAATGCTCACAGAAGCCCAGCCACTGGCCCAGCGTGCTGCTGCTGCTGCCGGCCGCGCTGCGCCGGCGCGGCGTTCAGCCGGTGGGCCGGCTCGACCAGGACACCACCGGCCTGCTGCTGCTGACCGACGACGGCCCGCTGATCCACCGCCTGACATCGCCCCGGCACCATGTGCCCAAGATCTACGAAGTGACCTGCGCCCGGCCGGTGGACGAGGCCCAGTTGCGCCGCCTGCGCGGCGGCGTGGTGCTGGACGACGACCCCCTGCCGGTGCGTGCCGAGGGCTGCGAGGCCACCGGCCCGGACAGCCTGCGCCTGACCCTGGTGCAGGGCAAATACCACCAGGTCAAGCGCATGCTGGCCGCCGCCGGCAACCACTGCCAGGCCCTGCACCGCAGTGCCTTTGGCGCCCTGACGCTGGCCGACGGCCCGGCCCCCGGCCAGTGGCGCTTTGTCAGCCTGGCCGAGCGCGCCGCACTGATGGCCAGGCCGCCCGCTTGACCCCGGCGGTCCCCCAGCCCCGCAAGCCGGCCCCCGGCGGCCCGGCCGGCGCACCGGCATCGCGATAATCCGGCGATGCAGGTCTTTCGCGCCATCCACTCGGCTGCCCCGGCCGGCAGCGCCCTCAATCCGCTCGGCGGCCTGGCGCTGACGATCGGCAATTTCGACGGCGTGCACCGCGGCCACCAGGCCATGCTGGCGCTGCTCAACAACGAGGCCCGCCACCGCGGCGTGCCGTCCTGCGTGCTGACCTTCGAGCCCCACCCGCGCGACTACTTTGCCCGGCTGGCGGGCCGGCCCGAGGCCGCGCCGGCGCGGGTATCGACGCTGCGCGACAAGCTCAGCGAGCTGGCCCGCTGTGGGGTCGACCGGGTGGTGGTGGCCCGTTTCGACAGCCGCTTTGCCGCGCAGAGCCCGCAAGCCTTTGTCGACGACGTGCTGGTGGGCGGCCTGCGCGCCCGCTATGTGCTGGTGGGCGACGACTTCCGCTACGGCGCCCGGCGCGCCGGTGACTATGCCCAGCTGGACGCCGCCGGCGCCGCCCGGGGCTTCGACGTGGCCCGCATGATGAGCTACGAGGTGCACGGGCTGCGGGTGTCCAGCTCGGCGGTGCGCGAGGCCCTGGCCGCTGGCGACATGGCCCGCTGCGCCGCGCTGCTGGGCCGGCCCTATGCCATCAGCGGCGCGGTGGTGCATGGCATGAAGCTGGGCCGCACGCTGGGTTTTCGCACCCTCAACCTGCGCTTCGGCCACCACCGGCCTGCGGCGATGGGGATCTTCGTGGTGCGGGTCGACGGCCTGGGGGCCGCACCGCTTGCCGGCGTGGCCAGCCTGGGCGTGCGGCCCACGGTGGAAGACGCCGGCCGGGTGCTGCTGGAGGTGCATTGCCTGGACTGGCCGGCCGCACTCGGGCCCGAGGCCGGCTATGGCCGGCGCATCAGCGTGAGCCTGCTGCACAAGCTGCACGACGAGCGCAGATACCCGGGGCTGGACGCGCTGCAGGCCGGCATCGCCCAAGACAGCGCCGACGCGCGCGCCTGGTGGGCCCGGCACCCGCAGGCACTGCAGGGCTGAAGCCCGGTTTCGGCCGCCTGGGCGGCTAGCCGCCCAGGCCCAGCGCGGGCAACAGGCGGCCCTGCAGGGACAGCAGGCGCAACTGGGCGGCCAGCAGGCGCTGGGCCTGCTCGCTGCGCCGCTGCTCCACATTGAAGCGGCCGTCGCGCAGCTGGATCAGCTGCGTCACGCTGCGACGGCCGGCCTCGAACTGCAGCTCACCGGCCCGCACCAGGCTGGTGTACTGGGTGGCCTGCTGCGCCAATTGGGCCAGCGCGCGCTGGGTATTGGCGATGCGCGGGCCCAGGGTCTGCAACTCGATCTGCACGCCCTGGTCCACCCGCTCGGCCTCGGCCTGGGCGGCCTCGGCGCGGCGCTGGGCCTCGGTACGGCGCGCCGCGCTTTCACCCAGCACCGGAAACTCCCAGCGCGCGGTGAGCTGCCACACATCCTTCTGCAAGGTGGTGGGGCTGGGCAGGGTGCGGTCATGCAATTGGTGACGCACCTCCAGGTCAACCCGCGGCGCCAGCAGGCTGGCCACCGGGCGCACCCGCTCACGCGCCGCATCGGCCCGCACCCGCGCCGCCGCCAGCGTGCCCGACGCGTCGACCAGGCCAGCGGCGCCGGCCGGGGCGGCCTGGGCCAGCCACTGCGCCGGCAGGTCCAGCGCCTCGGCATCGCGCACCTCGCCGCCCACCTGGGCCGCCAGCTTCTTGCGCGCCGCGTCCAGATCGGCGCTGATCAGCTCATGGGCAATCTCGGCGTCCAGCAGCGACGCCGACGCCTGGGTGGCATCGGCCTCGCTGGCCTTGCCGGCTGCGGTTTGCTGGCGCACCTGCTCGACCAGCTTGCGCACCGCGTCCAGCCGCTGCCCCGCATGCGGCATCAGGGTCTGCAGGCGCAGCAGGTCGGCATAGGTCTCGGCGATGCGCTCGGCCACTTCTTCGCGGGCCCGCCGCAGGTCCTGCTCGGCGGCGTCGATATCGCGGGTGGCGCCCTTGAGCTCGGCCATGTCATTGCCGGCGTTGTACAGGTTCCAGCGCACGCCGGCCTCGGCCCGGCTGGTGCTGCGGTTGATCGGAAATCCGAATTCGGTCTCGCTCGACCCGCCCTCGTTGGCGCTCAGGTAGACGCTGGGACCCAGCCGCGAGCGCGCCTGCAGGCGCCGCTGCTGGCTGGCCTGCAGCAGTGACTGCGCCACCCGCACCTGCGGGTCGCGCGGCAGCACGCGGGCCAGCAAGGCCGCCAGGCTCTCGCTGCCGGTGGCCGGTGGCGGCGCCAGCGCGGGCACCGGCGGCGCAGCGGGATGATCCAGCAAGGATTTCACCGCGTCCACCACCTCGCCCATGCGGGGCAGGGTGGGGATCTGGGCCCGCGCCGCTGGCGCCGCCAGCAGCGCCACGCCCAGCACCAGGCCCAGGCTCAAGACCGACCCCGCAGGGCCGCCACATTTGCTGCGATTCATCAACGCTCCTGCAAGGCGCCCTGGAAGCTGCGCAGCACGGGTTTCAAAAGGTATTGCATGACACTGCGCTGGCCGGTGAGTATGCCCACCTCCACCGGCATGCCCGGGGTGATGGGCAGGGCCTTGCCGTGCAAGGTGAGCTGGTCGCGTGCGGCCACCAGCTGCACCTCGAAATAAGCCTCGCCCTTTTCGTCCACCACCGCATCGGCGCCCACGGTCTTGACCTCGGCATCGACCTGGCCGTGGGTCGACGGATCGTAGGACAGCACCCGCACATGGGCGGCCTGGCCGGCGCGGACAAAGCCGATGTCAGACGGCTTGATGCGCACATTCATCAACAGATTGGCCTCGTCGGGCACGATCTCCAGCAGCGCCTTGCCCGGCGCCACCACACCGCCGCGGGTATTGATCAGCACCCGGTTGACCACCCCTTCGACCGGCGAGACCACCTCGCGCCGGGCGGCCTTGTCCTCGCGGCCGCCGATGGTGGCAGCCAGGGTGGCGGTCTTGGTCTGGAACTCCAAGCGCTGGCTGCCCCATTGCGAGCGCGAGCGTGCGTCGGATTCGCTGAGCTGGGCCTGGGCCTCGGCCAGCCCGGCACGCAGCCGCGGCAGGCTCTGGCGGATGCTCTCGATATCGTTGCGCTGGGTCTCCAGGCGCTGTTGGGCGGCCAGGAAATCGGCGCGCGCGCCGGCCCCCTCGCTGAACAGGCGCTCTTCGATGGCAAAGGACTCCTGGGCCAGCTTCAGCGAACCCTGCAGGGTCTGGATGCGCGATTCGGCTTCGGCCAGCTCGCTGCGGCGGCGCTGTATCGCTTCGCGCGCCACCGCCTGGTTGCTCTGGTGCTCGCGCTGGGCGTCGCGCCAGAGCTGCAATTCCTTGTCCACCAGGTCGGGCGCCTGTTCGCGCAGGGCCTTGTCGAAAACCGGCGCACCACCCTTGAGCAAGGCGTCCACCCGGGCCCGCCCGGCCAGGGCCGCCAGGCGCAGCTGGCGGCTCTCGCCCAGGTCGGCATCGATCTGGGCGGTGTCCAGCCGGGCCAGCACCTGGCCGACCCTGACCTTGTCGCCCACGCCCACCAGCATTTCCTGCACGATGCCGCCTTCCAGGCTCTGCACCTCCTGCAGGCGGCTGGGTGGCACCACCGCGCCGCGGCCCTGGGCTGCGACATCGAGCTGGGCATAGGACGCCCAGGCCACGGCGATGACGATGAACAGCACGATCACCCCCACCATCGCCAGCACCACGCGGTGCGGGCCCTGGTCGGGGTCGGGGTGGTGCATGGCCACCGGCCGCACCTGGGTGCTGAGCGCGGTGCTCATCGCACGCTCCCGGTGGCCGAACGCAGGCGCTGGGCATCGACGGCTGCGGCCTTGTCGCCGAGTTCCTCGTGATTGCGCTGGGTCATCAGGGCCTTCAGCACCTCGTCGCGCGGACCGTCGGCAACGATGCGGCCGCGGTCCATCACGATCAGGCGATCGACCAGAGCCAACATCGCCATGCGGTGGGTAGCCAGCAGGATGGTGGTGCCCTTGATCGCGCGCAGCCGGGCGATCAGCTTCTGCTCGGTGGCCGGGTCGACCATGCTGCTGGGCTCGTCCAGCA
>JAYUQJ010000472.1:0-2878 GCA_043756825.1 Betaproteobacteria bacterium
CGCCGCTTCGGCCTTCAGGGTGTCGTCGAAGCTTGTCGTGTCCTGCGCCAACACACGAATCGCGCAGAAGCTGCCGTTGGTGGCCAGCGCAGCCGGCAGCGCGCCCAGCGAGTCACCGCCGTAGATGTTTTTGTAGTCGGCGCCGAGTACAAACTCGCCAGCAGTGGCAGCAGGCTGGAGGTCCTTGTCCCTGCGCTTTTTAAGCACAGGGCATGCGGTGGCGATGCGCGGGTTGGCGATGCCATCGGCGTAACCGAACCAGCTCTTTCCGTCTCTGTCAACGGCATCATGTTCAGCCAGCAACTGCAGGCCGGCGCCAGACATGGACGCCTTCAGCGACAGGACGGCAGCGTCGAAGTCCGGCTCGGCGCCAGCCTTGTGGTACAGCGACACCATGACGTGAATGTCGCGCTCCTGCGAGGGGCCGCCCAGCCACCAACCCGAGGGCGCATTGCTGCCGACGTCGAAGTTGTCCTTGGCGCGTTGCACTGCGCCTTGCTTGAACGCATCAGGGAACGGTTCGCGCCACGATTTGCGGATTCCCAGCGCCTCCATGCCGGTGTACGTGAGCCCGATGTTCAGCATCAGCTTCGGTTTGACCCCGCCCGCCCAGAGCGTGGAGGACGATACCTGCAGCCCGCCGCCCAGCACCAGGCCACCGGGGGTGGCTTTGCCGGCCAACCAGGCTCTGGCCTTGGGTGCATCGATCACACGCAGCACAAAGTGTTTGACGCGTTCCGCGTGGTAGCCCTCCAGGATGTTGCCTTGCACGTCTTCGCGCGCAACTGCGGTCGCCCAGCGGTCGGCCTTTGGAATCGGCAAGTCGCTGCGCGGGCCGGTGATGTCGAGCACGGTCTGCTCGGGGTAGGCGGCGTACAGCGGCCAGTCAGGAACCTGCAGGTCGGGCAGCAGGGGCAAGGGCACGGTCACCGTGTTGTGCTTTTCTACGAAGGCCAGGAACTCGGCTGCATGCTCGGCAACGGGCACGATGGCCACGGTGCCCTTGGTATAGCTCAGCAGCATGTCGAAGATATCGCCGATCTCGATGACAAAGTCCAGCACATACGGGGCCAGAGGCCCGTCGAACTCGGTGATGACTTGCAACGCCGTGTTGTCGTGGGTGGGCAGAAAACGCGCGAAGTGCACGAAGTTCAGTTCACCCAGGCCGGCGTTGATCTTGCGCTGCTTCTGGCGGATCTTGGCCAGCAGCACCGGCATGTCGGCAGAGCTTTTCAGCTCCAGCACCAGGTTCAGGCCGTGGCTGATTTGCCCACCATCCTTGCGACTGAGACTGGGTGCGAGGCTCTTCAACTGCAGCGTTTTCAAGTCCACGGAATACCCCCTTGTTGATCACGCGTCCGAGGTCGTGAAGCTTACAAGCGGTGGTCTTTTGGCTCAAGCAGTGGCTCAGGCAGTGTGTGCCCCAATCAGTAGTGTCGCCGTCGTTGCAGTTAGAAGTGTCCCCTGCCCTCCTCAAGAGGCACGAACCAGGCGCCCGACGTTGCACCACAGTCAATCGTCAGAGTGTCGAGTGATGAACCAGGGAGTCTTGTTGGAACAAGTCTCTGGCTTTGTCGGGTTGGCAACATCGTCCGGCCTCAAGGGAGCCTAGGCGGCGCTGACCCGCCCTACAGGCCGCTGAACGAGAAGTCCACCTCCGGCTTCAGGCCGCTGACGATGCGCGCGATGCTCTTGCCCGAGCCGCAGGAATGAGTCCAGCCCAGCGTGCCATGGCCCGTGTTGAGGTACAGGTTGGGCAGCTTGCTGCGGCCGATGATCGGCACGTTGCTGGGCGTTGCCGGGCGCAGGCCGGTCCAGAACTGCGCCTGCGTGCTGTCACCGGCATCGGGAAACAGCTGCTCGACGCGCCTGACGATGGCTTCGCAGCGCACGCGGTTCAGGTCGCGGTCGTAGCCGTTGAATTCCGCCGTGCCGGCAATGCGCAGGCGGTCGCCCAGGCGTGAAAAGACGAGCTTGTACTCATCGTCGGTCAGCGACACCTGGTGCGCCATCGACGCGTCTTTCACCGGCATGGTCACCGAGTAGCCCTTGGCCGGGTAGATCGGCAGCGAGATGCCGAGCGGCTGCGTGTACAGCGGCGACAGGCTGCCCATCGCCAGCACATACGCATCGGCACGCAGGCGCTGAAAACGGCCTTCGCTGTCGGTGGCTTCCACGTGGTCGATGCGGCCGCCGGCTTCGCGCAGCGCGGTCACGGTGTGGCTCATCAGGAATTGCACGCCGTCGGCCTCACAGCGCTTGACCAGTTCGCGGGCAAAGGTGTTGGCGTCGCCCGATTCGTCTTCCGCCGTGTAGGTGGCGCCCGCCAGCTGCGCCCGGATGTGGCGCAGTGCGGGCTCGAGCCTCACCGCCTCGTCGGCCGAGATGACACGGCGGTCGCAGCCCAGCGCGCGCATCTGCGCGGCCGGCGCTTCGGCGCCATCGAACTCTTTCTGGCTCGTGTAGAAGTGCAGGATGCCCTGCGTGCACTCGTTGTAGGCAATGCCGATGTCGCGCCGCAGTTGCTGCAGCATGTTGCGGCTGTAGGTGCCCAGGCGCACGATCTGTTCGATGTTGTGGCGCGTGCGTGCGGGCGTGCATTCGCGCAGGAACTGCAGGCCCCACAGCCACTGCCGCATGTCGGCGCGGATGCGGAACAAGAGCGGCGCGTCCTCCTTGCCCAGCCATTGCAACACCTTCAGCGGCGCGCCCGGGTTGGCCCAGGGCTCGGCATGGCTGACCGAGATCTGGCCGCCATTGGCGAAGCTGGTCTCTGCGGCCGGCGAGGCCTGGCGGTCAACGACGGTCACCTCAAAGCCTTGCTGGCGCAGGAAGTAGGCCGAAGTCACGCCGAGCAGGCCGGCGCCAAGAACGATGA
>JAYUQJ010000473.1:0-7696 GCA_043756825.1 Betaproteobacteria bacterium
GGTAGTCGGGCGGCTCCTCCAGCGTCTTGAGCAGGGCGCTGAAGGCGTCCTTGGTGAGCTGGTGGGCCTCGTCGATCATGAAGACCTTGTAGCGGCCGACGCTGGGCTTGTAGGTGGCGCGCTCGATCAAGTCACGCACCTCGTCGATGCCGCGGTTGCTGGCGGCATCCAGCTCGATGTAGTCGATGAAGCGGTCGGCATCGATCTCGGTGCAGGCCTGGCAGACGCCGCAGGGCTCGGCGGTGACGCCGCCGCTGCCGTCAGGCCCGGTGCAGTTCAGGCTCTTGGCCAGAATGCGACTGACGGTGGTCTTGCCGATGCCGCGGGTACCGGTGAACAGGTAGGCATGGTGCAGGCGGCCGCTGCTCAGCGCATTGCCCAGGGCCTGCACCACATGGGCCTGGCCCACCATCTGCGCAAAGCTGCGGGGCCGGTACTTGCGGGCCAGGACGACATGACTCATGGCCTGATTCTACGGGCCGGCTTCTGCCGGCGCGGGTCGCCGGCCCCGGGCCGGGGGGCCGCCAGGCTCACCGATAATTCGGACCATGACCCCCCCCACCCTGCCCCACCCTGCCGCCCCCGATGGCGCCGCCGGCGATGCGCTGAGCTATGCGCAGGCCGGCGTCGATTACGACCTGATCGACCCGCTGAAGGTCAGCGCCCAGCGCGCTGCAGCGGCCACGGCGGGGCAGCTCGCAAGACACGGTTTCAGCGAGGTGGCGGCCTCGCGCGGCGAGTCGGCCTATGTGGTCGACGTCGGGCCCTTCTACATCGCCAGCATCGTCGAATGCCTGGGCAGCAAGGCCCTGGTGGCTGACGCGATGGCCACCCTCACCGGCCGCAGCTGGTACGAGGGCATTGCCCAGGACACCATCGCAATGGCCGTGAACGACCTGATCACCGTCGGCGCCACGCCCTTGGTGGTGCAGGCCTACTGGGCGGCCGGCGGCTCTGACTGGTTCGCCGACACCGAACGGGCGCAGGCCCTGGTGGCTGGCTGGAAGCAGGCTTGCGAGACCTGTCATGTGGCCTGGGGCGGCGGCGAGACCCCGGCGCTGGCCGGCATCGTCGCCGACGGGCGCATCGACCTGGCGGCGTCCTGCACCGGCCTGATCATGCCCAAGCAGCGCCTGAGCGTGGGCGACCGCCTGGCCGCTGGCGACGTGATCGTGCTGCTCGACGCCAGCGGCATCCACGCCAACGGCCTGAGCCTGGCGCGCAAGTTGGCCGAGCGCCTGCCCCAGGGCTACCTGACCGAGATCGAACCCGGCCTGAGCTACGGTGCGGCGCTGCTGGCGCCCACCCCGCTGTACTCGCCGGTGACCGAGGCACTGTGGGCTGCCGGCATCGTGCCGCACTACAACGCCAACATCACCGGCCATGGCTGGCGCAAGCTGCTGCGCCATCCGGCCGCCTTCACTTACCGCATCCACACCGTGCCGCCGGTGCCGCCGGTGCTGCGCTTCATCCAGCAGCAGACCCGGCAGGACGACCGCGAGGCCTACAGCACGCTCAATATGGGCGCAGGCTTTGCGCTTTTCGTGGCCGCCGCCGATGCCGACCGCACGGTGCAGGTGGCACAGGCCCAGGGCATCGGCGCGCGTATCGCCGGCAAGGTGGAAGCCGGACCCAAGCAGGTGCTGATCGAGCCGCTGGGCATCCGCTTCGGTGACGACGACCTGCAACTGCGTTGAGCCCGGGCGGGGCGGGGGCCTGGCACGGGCTAGGGTTGATGCTGTGGCGGCCGTACCGGCCGATCCCCGACACCCTTTGTGAGCCCGGCGGCCATGGCCCGTCGCCTGGGCGGCGCGCCCGGTCTCGACTGCGCTGGCTGCCCAGGCGCGTGGCTCCACCGCCCGGCCCGACCGCTCTGCAGCTGATCCCCTACAATCAGCGGTGACGGGCCTCCTCGCATGGAAGCGCGGCCAAACGGGTCAGGTCGGGAACGGAGCAGCCCTAACCGTTGTGACCAGTGCCGAGGGCAAGGCTCGTCACCCCACCACCGACCGCACACCCCGTCGCGCGGCGGTCGAGCCCAGGTATGCACGGCCGCGTGAAATGCGGCCTTGTCGGCACTTCGGGCCACGGCGGCGTCCTACACCCATCTGCAAGATCAGGCGCTACCCTGGTTTGGTAAACGGCGCACCGGCCGTACGCCCCCGCCCACCCTGGGTCCCTTGTGGCGACGCGAGTCCGCTCAAATTCATGACTGTCATGCTCCATCGCCCCTGCGCTGAAACCTGGCCAAGCGCCGTCAGGCCGCCTGGCCAGGCCCCTGTTTGCGGCCTGGCCGGGTGGCCTGGGCTGGGGATCTGGCGATTGCTGGCTACCGCCGTGCTGGCCGGCGCCGGCGCCGCCGCAGCAGCGGACCGCAGCGCCGACGATCCGCCCGCCGAGGCGGCGCTGCCCGCAGCGCTTGAAACCACCCGCCACCAGACCCGTGCCGCCTCGGAATGGCTGGCGCGCCATGTCGACAGCTGGTTTGGCGACAAGCCTTTCGACGACGGCGGCCGTGTCACCGACGGCCGCTTGAGCCTGGGGTTCTTCAAGCGCAGCGACCGGTCGCAAGACATCGACCTGCGCTTCAACGCCCAGTTCATCTTGCCCAACGCGCAACGTTTCGGCTACCTTTTCATTGGCCGTGACAACCCCCGCAACGTGATCCAGGACACACCTGATGCGCTGTCGCGGCGGCAACAGCTGCTTGCCAGCCGACCCACCGAGCGATCATTTCTGGCCGGGCTGGGCATGTCGCTGCCGCGCGATGTGGATCTGCGCCTGGGCGTGGGTGCGCGCCTGAAGCCCTACCTGCAGGCGCGTTACCACCGCCCCTGGACCCTGGCGCCGGGTCACAGGCTGGAGTTTCGTGAAACCCTGTTCCTGACCGCTGCCGACCGGCTTGGGTCTACCACGGTGCTGACCTACGACTACGATGTTTCGCCGACCCTGGCACTGCGCTGGCTCAACGCCGCCACCATCACCCAGATGACGCGCAACTTCGAGTGGTCCAGCAGCCTGGGGGTGCACCGCGCCTTCGGCCTGCAGCGCCTGGCCTCGCTGGAGCTGCTGGTCTCGGGCACCGGCACCCAGGGCACCGGGGTGGGCATGTCGGATTACGGCGTGCTGGCGCGCTGGGAGCAGCCGGTCTACAAGCACTGGTTGCTGGGCGAGGTGGTGGCGGGTCATTTCTGGCCTCGGCCAGACGCCCACAGCCAACGTGGCCGGGCCTGGGCCTTTGGTGCCAGCCTGAAAATGCACTTCTGAAAGCCCCGGGCCGGCCACGCCGGGGCGGTCAGGCGTGCACCGCACCCGTCTGCCGGAAGGCCATCACCGCCTGATTGCGCAAGGTGCGCAGCAAGGCCAGTTCTTGCTCGGCCAGCTGCAACTGGCCACTGCGCGCCTGATCGGCATAGATCACCGCAAACGGCGCGCCCTTGATCATCAACGGCAGCAGCAGCAGCGACGGCGCATGCACATGCTGCAGGTACCAGGCCGGCAGGCGCTGCTCCACCCCGGGCGCACGGGTGTCGGCAATCAGGGTGTCGCGGGCCTTCAGGCAGACCGCGCCGAACAGGTCGGGCACCTGGCCCGGCGACCATTGCAGCGCAATCTGGAACTGCGGGCTCAGCGCAGCCGCGCGGTCGCCCAGCCCGAAGCGACCGGTCAAGCGACCGCTGGCGCCATCGCGAAGGCAGAACACCATGCGCTGGAAGCCATGCGCCCGCATCATGGTCTCCAGCACCATGCGCAAGACCTGGTTGAGCTTGAAACTGTCGCCGGCCAGGGTCTCGGTGATGTCGTGGATGCCGGCCGCCAGCACCTCCACCGCCGCAGGCCCGTGCGCTGGACGGTCGGGCGCGCCCAGGTGCAGGCGCCCGGACGCCACATCCTGGGCCGGCGCTGCCGCCCCAGCCCGCCCGGCCGCCAGCGGCGCCGATAGGGCCGCCTGGCCATGGGCATGGACATGGGCCTGCAGCTGATGCGGCGACAGCGAGTCGGCCAGGTCGGGACGGTCTGGATCGGCCAAAAGGCGGGCACCGCCCGAACTGGCCGGCAGGGCCAGGCCCATCGCCGGTGCCATCTGCGCAATCGCCAGTCGGGCCTGGCTGCTGGCCTGCCAGAGATCGGCCGAATTCATGCCCAGCGCGCGTCCGTGGCGTTGCGCGACGCCGTCCAGGCGGTCTTTGAGCGTGGCCTCATCGCCCTGCCACAGGGCGTCAGCCATCTCGTTGGACGCCACCGCCAGCCAGCGCAGACGCTCGGGGCCCGAACCGACGGCATGGCTCGGTGACGCGCCCTCAGGACGCCGCATGCTGCGCTGCAGCGTTTCGGGCAGGCCCCAGTGGCGGGCCACGCCCATACCCAGTGCCTCGAAGCTGAGCCCCAGCACCAGGTCGGCCGCGCGATCGGCCAATACCTCGGGCCGAGCACGCAGCGAACCCCGGCCAGCGGCGGTGGTCGGCGACAGCGCCGAATCCGACGCCTGCAGATGCTGTCGGATGGCCTCGGCCTCCTCGGGGAAGTAATACTCGGTCAGCAGACTGCCCAGGTTGTAGAACATCGCCGCCAGGAAGGCCTCTTCGACATCGCGCGCGCCCGGCGCCAGCGCATGGGCCAGCTGGCCGGCGAGCAGTGAACGCAGAAAGCCCTCCTTCAGACGCTGGGCGTGAGCCTTGTCTTTCATGTGCTCGACCAGCACCAGCGACAAAGCCAGGTTGCGGATGCCTGCCAAACCCACCAGCGCCACGGCGCGCGACACAGTGCTCACCGCATGGCCGTTGCGCCGGTACTGCACGGTATTGACCAGGCGCAGCAGCTTCTGGGTCAGCGCCACATCCTTGAGGATCTCGTCGGCCAGGTGGTTGAGATTTTCGGATTCGGAACTGGCCATGCGCTGGATCCGCAGCACATGGTCGGTGAGGGCCGGAAAATCGCTTTTGTAGCGCATCCGCCGCAGCAGAAAGTCCAAGGTCCCGTGGCCGCTGGACAAGGCCGGTGCACCCTGGTCGATCGGCGCCAGCCATTGCATCAGCGCATCACGCAGGCTGGCGGCACTGTCGTAGCGCGCATCGGGGTCGCGCGCAATCGCCCTCTGCACCACCGCACGCAGGCGGTCGTCGGCGTCCACATGATCGGGCAGCAACAGGTCCTGCTGCCGCACCTTGCGCAGGGCCTCGCGCGGATCGCGCTCCGGGATCAAGGGCGCCCCGGCCAGCAGTTCGGCCAGCACCAGGCCGGCCGAAAACACATCCATCTGGGGCGATGCCGCCAGGCCCGCTGCGGCCTCGGGCGACAGGTAGCCAGGGGTGCCGAAAATACGTCGGCGCGGCGGTTCGGCCGGGTCCGCGGCGCTGTCGGCCAGGCGGGCCGCGATACCGAAGTCCATCACCCGGGCCCGGCCGTCGGTATCGAGCAGGATGTTGGACGGCTTCAGATCGCGGTGCACGATGCCCAGGGCATGGGCGGCGCGCAGCGCGTCCACCACGCCCAGCATCAGCTCTACCGCCTCGCGCGCCGGCATGGGCCCGCGCTTGCGCCCGGCCAGCGCCAGCGTCGGCCCCCGCACCAGTTCGAACACCAGCATGGCCTGGCCGTCAATCTCGTCGGCGTCGAAGACCGGCACGATATGGCCATGCGCCAGGCGGCTCACCACCCGTGCTTCATGCAGCCACTGGCCCGGCGGGCACCCGGCATCGGTGGCGTCGCGGTTGAGCAGCTTGACCGCCACCTCGCGGTCCAGGCGCTCATCATGGGCCCGCCAGACAATCGCCTGGGCCCCGCGGCCCAGCTCTGCGATCAGGCGGAATCGGCCCAGGCGATCACCCGCCCGGCGGGCCGGCGGCGCGGGCAACACCGCTGACAAGGCCATCAGGCTGCCGTTCCGGTCGGGCCCGCAGCGCCATCGCCCATGCCGGTCCCGGGCAAGACAGCAGACGTGTCGCCAGCCTCGGTACCGATGGCCGTGCCGGCGCGCGTGTCGAGGCCGTCCAGATTCGGTTCGGTCAGGGCCAGCTCGATGTCTTTGGCCGTCACACCCAAGGCGCGGCCATAGCGCTGAACGATGCGCTGCCAGGCCGCCGCCCGCAGCGGTGTGGCCAGGGACTGGGCGTCCACCACCTCGTTGGCACAGCTGGCGGTCAGCCGCAGCAACTCGGCATCGCGCTCGCCGCCGTGCACCGGGCTGTCCATGGGCTGGCGCCGCATCATCAGCAGGGTGACTTCGTCCAGGCCCCACTGCCGGCCCAGGGCATGGGCCAGCGCTTCGATGTCGACCCCCAGCACTGCAAAGCCGGCGGCCTCCTCGCTCATGCCCGGTTCATCGGGATCGCCGGCGCGCAGCGGCGGCGCGGATTGCATCAGGCGGCGAATCTGCGCCAGATCGTCCGGAAAGTGGTACTGCACCACCAGACGGCCCAGGTTTTGCAGCAGCGCAAGCACGCAGACCAGCTCGGGGTCATAGCCGCGTGGCCGCAAGGCCCGCGCCAACCGGCCGGCGAGCTTGACCCGGTCGAACATGGCCGTCATGTGGGCCACATGCCCCTCGGCCAGCGCGCCCGGCCAGGGCTTGAGCACCCGCGCGGCATGGCGCACCCCATCCAGTCCGGTCAAGGAGATCGCGCGCCGCACGGTCAGAATGGGGCCGGCGCCCTGGCCCAGGGCGCCGCGCATGCGCGGGCCATTGACGCTGCGCAGCAGCTCGAAGGTCAGGCTCACGTCCTGCAGCACGACCTCGGCCAGCTCGATGGTGCGCTGGCGGTCCAGCCGCTCCAGCCGCGCGGCGCGGGCCTGGCAGCCCGGCATGCCCGGCAACAAGCCGGCATTGCGGATGCGGTCGACCAGCAGGGTCAACGGCCCATGGGCCGGCTCGCTTTCAGCGCGCAGCCAACCCTGCAATGCCCGCTCGAAGGTGCGGGCATTGCGGTAGCGCTGGCGCTCCTGGCGGTCAGTGGCCCGGTTGACGATGGCGCGCAGGCCCTCGCCGACCGGGCCGATGCCGCTGCGCGGCAGGCGCACCACCTCGCGCCCTGCAGGCGGCATGTGGACGATCTGCTGGTTGATGTCCACCCGGTCCGCCGCGGGCGGGCCAGCCAGGGCCTGGTGCAAGACCAGGCCGAAGGCCAGGACATCGCGCTCGCAGGACTTGCGCCGACTGTGCAGATCGTTGGCGCTACCGATGGCAGGGCCGACCACGCCCAGGCCCATCAGGCGGCAGGCGCCGTTCTCGGCCAGTTGCAGCAAGTTGGTCTGCACATCCTGGTGGGCCAGCCCGGCCTCATGCGCGAAGGCCAGTCCGCCCAGCACCTGCACCATGCCAGGCACCAGTTCGGCAGGCTTCAGGCCCCGGCTGCCCAGACGCTCAGCCAGGGTCACTGACATGCCCCGGTCATGGGTCAGGTAGGGCCAGCGGTCGTGCTGGCCCACCTCCACCACGGGCGCCAGGCCCGGATGCAGGATGCGCGAGGCCTTGCGCGCCTGGTCCAGCCAACGCTGCACGGCGGCATCGTCAGGCAGTTGGGCGCGCGGCAGGATCAGCACCAGTTCCTGCGCCACGCGCGGGTCCATCACCAGCCACGCCATGCTGCGCTCGCTCTTGCCAAGCAAGCGCAGCAGTTGAAACCGGCCGAGGTGGCGGACGGCACTGGACGGGCTGGCAGAGGCTGGATGGACAGCAACCATGAACAAGACCGGTGCG